>NZ_JBWZCG010000013.1:0-119111 GCF_059383415.1 Pseudarthrobacter sp. RHLT1-30-1 | reverse complement strand
ATGACAAATACGGGTTCCTTCCGGTCCCACCCCCCCCGGAGGAGTGGACTGGAGTTACCCCCGCGTTGGTTGGTGCGGCGTTTAGTCCAGATAGTCGCGCAGGACCTGGGACCGCGACGGGTGCCGCAGCTTGGACATGGTCTTGGATTCGATCTGGCGGATCCGCTCACGCGTGACGCCGTAGACCTTGCCGATTTCGTCTAACGTCTTCGGCTGCCCGTCGGTCAGGCCGAAACGCATCGCGACGACTCCGGCTTCGCGCTCGGACAGGGTGTCCAGCACCGAGTGCAGCTGCTCCTGCAGCAGGGTGAAGCTCACCGCGTCGGCCGGAACCACGGCCTCGGAGTCCTCAATGAGGTCACCGAATTCGGAGTCGCCGTCCTCGCCCAGCGGGGTGTGCAGGGAGATCGGCTCGCGGCCGTACTTCTGGACCTCGACAACCTTTTCCGGCGTCATGTCCAGTTCGAGGGCCAGCTCTTCCGGGGTGGGTTCGCGGCCGAGGTCCTGGAGCATCTGGCGCTGCACGCGGGCCAGCTTGTTGATGACTTCCACCATGTGCACCGGGATGCGGATGGTGCGGGCCTGGTCAGCCATGGCCCGGGTGATGGCCTGGCGGATCCACCAGGTGGCGTAGGTGGAGAACTTGAAGCCCTTGGTGTAGTCGAACTTCTCGACTGCACGGATCAGGCCCAGGTTTCCCTCCTGGATCAGGTCCAGGAAGAGCATGCCGCGCCCGGTGTAGCGCTTCGCGAGGGAGACCACGAGGCGGAGGTTGGCCTCCAGCAGGTGGTTTTTGGCACGCTTGCCGTCGTGGATGACGAATTCGAGCTCACGCTTGAGCTTCGGGTCCATGGATCCGTCGTCGGCGTTGATCTTTTCCTCGGCAAAGAGGCCAGCCTCGATGCGGAGGGCGAGGTCGACTTCCTGCTCGGCATTCAGCAGTGCGACCTTGCCGATCTGCTTCAGGTAGTCCTTGACGGGGTCTGCGGTGGCGCCGGCGGACATCACCTGCTGGACGGGGGCGTCGTCATCGTCGGCGTCGGAGTAGACGAAGCCGGAGCCGGTGGGGGCGGCGGCGGCCTTGGGGATCTCCTCGCCGTCTTCGCCGATCTCGACGGCGACTACATCGTCGAGGTCAACCTCGACGTCCTCGTCGTTGTCGTCGTCGCCGTTGGCGGCTTTGCCGGCAGCTGCCGCGGCCTTGGCGCCGGGCTTGGGCCCACGCTTCTTGGGCTCGGGCTTGCCGGCCGCCGATGCGGTGTCGCCACCCTCGGCCAAGGCTGCATCTTTGACAGCCTTGTTGGCTGCACGCGTGGCAGCACGCTTGGCGCTCGTCGCCGCTTTCTTCTCCTCGGGGGACAATACGGCCTGGTCGGCGGGTTCCTTCTTCGCGGAAGACGGGGTCACAGAAAACCTTTCTAGCGGCGGTCTGTGGAATCACCATACGGGCAACACCACTATGACCCTGTCAAGTCCGTGTTTCACATCAGGTGCAATCACGACCAGCAGAGCCACTAAGTAGAACTCCTGGGGTGAGCGAAATGTTCCCTGTTTCCAAGGTCCACTACGAGCACTTAATACACGGACCCAACCGGGTCTCGGCAACCATTGTCTCACGGTTTTCGGTATCGGCATCGAACCGCGGCACCGGCGGCTATCTCGGGCCGCCGGTGCCGCGCCCCGGCGCTGCGTCCTACCCCTGCGGTGACGCGCCGGGCCGGCGTCAGCGGCGCTATCAGGCCACGTCGGGCTCGAACCGTTGCCAGGCAGCCTCCCTTCTGCCGGCCCAGCCGCAGAGCGTCCCGCGGCGGACCAGCTCTCCGAGCAGCTCGGCCAGCCGGTAGCCCGGTCGCTCCTCGCCGGCGCGGTTGAAGAGTGCATGTGCGAAGGATCCCTTGCCGCGGCACCACTCAATCCAGCCCCGCCCGGTCAGCGCGGCGGCTGCTGCCTCGCCGCCGGCACCCAGCTGTTCCAGTACCCACTCCAGATGTGCCAACGAGGTCCAGTCCGGCAGCGGGGGTGCCAGCCCCAGAAGGACCTCGCCGTAGCCGGGCACGTCTGGAGGCGGGCCATCGCCGGCGCGGCCGCTGTTGCCCTCCGGGCCATAGCCGGGCGCCGGCCGCGGGGACAAGGGCGGGAACCCTTCCAGCGGAGGCAGTGGCGCCAGAGGCCTCCGCTGCGTCGCGTAGCCGGGCACCGGACCGGACCAGGGCGCCCGCGGTGTCTGTCCGTCGAAGACGCCGAAGTCCTCGGCTCCCCGCTCCGCTGCCTTCGCCCCGGCCGCCGCCATCACAAGGACCGCGTCGCGCCAGGATGGCACACACAGGGATGCCCGCAGATACCCAGTCAGTGCCGCCGGCAATTTCTGCTCGGGCGTGGGGGCGTGCAGGACCCGGGCCCAGACGTCCAGGACCTGGCCAAACTGGTTCCTGTCGCACCTGCGCGAGGTGAACAGCTCGGCCCAGTCACGCTCGGCCTCCAGAACTTCTGGAGCCGTGGCCCCCGGCGGCGTAAGCGGTGTCGTTCCCGGGGCCGCTCCGATGGTGCTGCCGCGGAAGACCATTTCAGCGTTGAGCCTGCTGTTCCTGATTTCCTCGATCGGCCGCCCCGGCGGTGCGCAGCACGACGGGTCGACGCAATAGGCGTTGCGCCAGTACTCGGCCCCCACGAGCCAGACGTCCCGCACCGGCATCCCGGCCTCCGCGAGCGCGTCTTCCAGCTCGGACAAGAGCTCCGCCCAGGGCGTGCTGTCCCCGTCAATTTCGGTGAACAGGGCAAGCAGCGAGCCGTCCGCGTCCTCGTCGGCCTCCAGGTAGGTCGCAATGGACTGGGCAAAGTCGGGGAATCCGGCGGAGCCGGGACGGTCCGTATTGCTGCCTTCGCCGGGGAGGTCGACCCTGAGCGTGGCTCCGAGCCGTTTGCCCTGCAGGGTCATGGCCACGAGACTGTGGGCCGGCCAGTACCCCAGGGAATGTGGGATGAACCCGAGGATGTCTTCCGGGCCGGTGATTCTCAGATGTTCGGGGGCTGTCATGAAGCAAGCTTGGCGGCCCGTGCGGGCCCGTGTCAGGGCCGGTCCCGGCTATGTGGATAACCCCGGCCGGCGGCCCCGCGCCAGAGCCCCGTTCAGCAACCCGGCAGGGCAGCAACCCCGCCGGTCACACCATCGCCGGGGACGCACCCACGGGGCACAGGGATGCACCCACCGGGCACTGGGACGCACCCACCGGGCACCGTCCAGCGATGTCCGGGTCAGGGACAGCGATGTCCGGGTCAGGGTGTGCGGCGCCGCTCCGCGCTGAGCCGCCGCCGTTCGGCAAGCGTCGTCAGCAGCGGAGGCACCACAACGCCCTGGGCAGCCATCTGCTTCCGAACCTTCCGGCGGATGACCATGATGGCGCCCGCTCCTCCGGCCAGCAGCAGGAGCTGCACACTCAGGGCGATCCGGAACGGATCCAGCCCGTAGAGCACGCCCTGGGAAAACCCGGTGGCATACAGGACATCCAGGACCAGGCCGATCAGGTAGATGGCGATGAGCGAGGCGATAAACCCGCCAACGTTCACGATGCCGGTGGCAGTGCCGATCCGGTGGGCCGGGTTAAAGGTACGGGCGAAGTCGAAGCCGATCATGGATCCGGGGCCGCCGATGGCGAGCACCACCACGAGCCCGGCCAGCAGCCACAGCGGGGAACGGCCGGGGATCAGCAGAACTGCCGCCCAGGCCGAGGCGGTGGCGGCTGCGATCAGCAGCACCATGGTGGAACGCCGCAGCGGATGCCGGGCGACGAAGCTGCCCATCAGCGGCCCGGAAGCGATCGCCGTGGCCACGTACAGCGTCATCAGCGCCGAAACCGTGGCGGTCTCCAGGCCCTGGGCGGAAATCAGGAACGGGTAGCCCCACGTCATGGCGAAGACGGTGCCGCTGAACTGCACGGTGAAGTGGCTCCACAGTCCCAGCCTGGTTCCGGGCTGGCGCCAGGCCTGGGCCAGCGTGACCCCGGTGGCGCGCAGCCCCGGGGACGGTCCGGGCGCCGGGTGCCCGGGTGGGCGGTCCTGCAGCAGGACCAGCACAAGAACCAGGGCAAGGGCGGACAGGGCCGCCAGCGTGAGGAAGGCGGGGGTCCAGCCGGCGAGGTGCAGGATCATGGCGAACGGCACGACGCTGATGAGCTGGCCCAGCTGGCCGGACATTCCGGTCAGCTGGGTGAGCAGCGGGACGCGGGCGGGGGCGAACCAGAGCGGGATCAGCCGGATCACGGCGATAAAGGTCATCGCGTCGCCGGCCCCCACCAGCACCCGGCCCAGCACGCCGCCGGGGATGGTGTCGGCGAACGCGAGCTGGAGCTGGCCCAGTCCCATCAGCAGTGCCCCGCCGGCGATCATCGCCCGGGAGCCGAAGCGGTCCACGAGGATGCCGACCGGAATCTGCAGGGCCGCGTAGACGAGCAGCTGCAGCACGGTGAAGAAGGAAATCTCGGCGGCGCTGGCATGGAAGCGTTCCGTGGCTTCGATCCCGACCACGCCGAACGACGTCCGCTGGCTGACCGCCACGAGGTACGCGAAGATCCCGATGATCCAGATCAGCCAGGCGCGGGGGGAGGTCACCCGCCCATTATGCCAGCGGACGGACAAATACTACTTATTCCCGGGGTTCTGTGCGGAGGTAGGCTTCCACCGCGGCGCCCAGGGCGTCCGCGTTGGGAAGCTGGTCGTTCTCGTCGGCCAGCAACGAGCGGCGGACGGTGCCCTCGGCGTTCTCGTCGTAGCGGGTCTCGAGCCGTGAAACGACCTGCTGCACCTCTTCCGAAGCGTCAATCTGCTCCGCGATCTGGCGCCCGACTTCCCGGCCGGCTTCGCGAAGCCGGTCGGTGGGCAGCATCAACGAAGTGGCCGCCCCGAGGTACTCGAGGCCGGCGACGGCGGCCGTCGGGTATTCGGCGTCGGCCAGGTAGTGCGGCACGTGCATGACATAGCCGGCGACATTGCGCCCGGCTTCCGTGAGCCGCAGTTCGAGGATGTGTCCGACGGCGGCAGGCACCTCGACCGTGGGCTTCCAGACCGAAATGCCCTCGATGAGGTCCGGCCGGTTGCCGTGCACGGTGACGCCGACCGGCCGGGTGTGCGGCACCGGCATCGGGATCGAATGGATCCAGGTCACAAGGTTGACGTCCAGCTCCTCGACGATCCCTACGACGGCGCGGGCGAACCGCTCCCATTGCAGGTCGGGCTCGAACCCGGCCAGCAGCAGGAACGGGCTGCCGAGCCCGTCGACCAGCCGGTACAACGCCAGACGGGGCGCCTGGTAATCCTGCAGGTGGTCCTCGACGAAGCTGATCTGCGGGCGGCGTGAGCGGTAGTCGATCAGCTGGTCGGCGTCGAACTCGGCCACCATCTCGGAGTCGAGGGTGTCCAGCATTTCGGCGGTGATCTGCCGGACGACGTGGCCTGCATCGGCGAATCCGGTGAATCCCATGACGAGGTTCAGTCCGCGCAGCTCGGGGCTGTGGAACAGCGCGTCATCACGCAGGTAAAGCGATTCGGGGTCCAGCAAGGAGCCGGAAATCCGTTCAATCACGGCATGTTCCTTTCGGTGTAGTCATGGGGGCGGCCGGACGGGCCCTGCGGGGCTGCGGCCTTGCTACCGGGTACAACACGCCGGAGGGCGGGCGCATTCCTGCCCGGGGTGTGGCCCAGCTCTCATTCAATTGAACACCCGCGCCGGGGAGAGACTACGATCGGAGCTGGCCTTATGACGGCTTGAAGACGCCCGGGCTACGTCTCATTCCGACTGTGGCCCAGGTTCCATGGCAGGGCGCCGAACATGCAGTTCCTGCTGAAAATCTCAAAGAAATGAGGACTTCCCTCGTGGTCAAGAATACTGAAGTCAAACTTAGTGCAGTCGCCGGAGACCTGAAGAGGTCCCCCAGCGATGCCCTCGTCATCGGCGTGGGCCAGGGCGCGGACGGTCCCGTCCTGCTCAGCAACCCCCTGACGGCCAAGGCCGCCGAAGCGCTGGCGGAATCACTGAGTGTTCTTGGCATCACCGGCGCCGCCGACCAGGCGCACCGCCTCCCCGGCCTGGCCGAAGCCGGCGCAAAAGTCCTCGTCCTGGCCGGCGTCGGAAAGATCCCGGCATCGCAGCCGCTCACCGAAGAGACCCTCCGCCGCGCCGCCGGCTCGGCGGTCCGCCAGCTTGCCGGCACCGGCACCGTCGCCCTGGCCCTCCCGACGTCGTCACTGGGCGACGTCGCGGCCGTCGCCGAGGGCGCGGCGATGGGCGCCTACTCCTTCACCGAATACCGCTCCTCCCTGGACGGCCTGAAGGATCCGGTGAAAAACGTTCTGATCGTCACCGATTTTGCCGCCGACAAGGCCCTCAAGCCGGTCCTGGAGCGCGCCGCCCTGATCGGCAAGGCCGTCAACGCGACCCGCTCGCTGGTCAACCAGCCGCCAAGCCACCTTTACCCCGAATCCTTCGCGGAGGCGGCGAAGGAACTGTCCAAGGGCCTGCCCGTCAAGGTGACCGTCTGGGACGAGAAGCGCCTGGAAAAGGATGGCTTCGGCGGAATCCTCGGCGTCGGCAAGGGTTCCACCCGGCAGCCGCGCCTGGTCAAGGTCGAATACTCCCCCGCCAGGGCCACCGCCAAGATCGCGCTCGTGGGCAAGGGCATCACCTTCGACACCGGCGGGATCTCGCTGAAGCCGCACCTGGGTATGGGCGACATGAAGTCCGACATGGCGGGCGCCGCCGTCGTCCTTAACACTGTCTTGGCCATCGCCGGGCTCGGCCTTCCCGTCAAGGCGACCGCCTGGCTCTGCATCGCCGAGAACATGCCCTCCGGCGCCGCCCAGCGCCCGGCCGACGTGCTGACCATTTTCGGCGGCAAAACCGTCGAGGTCCTCAACACCGACGCCGAGGGCCGGCTCGTCATGGCGGACGGCATCGTCGCGGCAAGCCAGGAGTTCCCGGACGCCATCATCGACGTCGCCACCCTCACCGGCGCGCAGCTGATCGCGCTCGGGGACCGCACCGCCGGCATCATGGGCTCCGACTCCGTCACCGGCCCGCTCAAGGCCGCCGCGGACCGCGCCGGCGAGCTGGTCTGGCCGATGCCGCTGCCCGACGAGCTGCGCCCCAGCCTCGACTCGCAGGTCGCGGACATCGCCAACATCGGCGAACGCCACGGCGGCATGATGACGGCAGCCGTCTTCCTGCGCGAATTCGTCGGCAAGGGCAAGGACGGCGAACAGATCCCCTGGGCCCACATCGACATCGCCGGCCCGTCGTTCAACAACGGCAGCCCGTACGGCTACAACCACAAGCAGGGCACCGGCTGCACCGTGCGCACGCTCGTGGCCTATGTCGAGGACATCCTCGCCAAAACCGCCTGACCCCGGCTGCCTGGCGTTCACGCGGCCCGGGACCGGGGCTGGTCCCCCGTCCCGGGCCGCGTGACTCTGGACACAAGGGCTCCACAAAGGCTATGGCAGGGTGGAGCATGTATTAGTGGTTCGCTAAGGTGAACTGCGGTAGTTCCAAATGAAAGGGAACGTTCCTGCTGGCATAATCACGGCAAGGAAGTTCCAAGACCAGATGATGCGTACTCTCGTGTCATCGTTCACGCGAGGGAGCGTTTTAGTGGCCGATCAGGCAACTGCGCAAGAATTCGACATCCTGGTACTCGGCGGCGGCAGTGGCGGCTACGCAACTGCCCTGCGTGCCGTCCAGCTGGGCCTCACCGTTGGCCTGATCGAAAAGGGCAAGCTCGGCGGCACCTGCCTGCACAACGGCTGTATCCCCACCAAGGCCCTGCTGCACTCCGCGGAACTGGCCGACCACGCCCGTGACTCGGCGAAGTACGGCGTCAACGTCACCCTGGACAGCATCGACATCAGCGCTGTCAACGCCTACAAAGACGGCATCATCGCCGGCAAGTTCAAGGGCCTGCAGGGCCTGATCAAGGGCAAAAAGGGCATTACCGTCATCGAGGGCGAGGGCAAGCTCCAGGGCACCGACACCGTCGTCGTGAACGGCACCGCGTACAAGGGCAAGAACATTGTCCTCGCGACCGGCTCCTACTCCCGCTCGCTGCCGGGCCTGGAAATCGGCGGCAAGGTCATCACCTCCGACGAAGCCCTCACCATGGATTTCATCCCCAAGAGCGCCATCATCCTCGGCGGCGGCGTGATCGGCGTCGAGTTCGCCTCCGTCTGGAAGTCCTTCGGAGTCGACGTCACCATCATCGAGGGCCTGCCCTCGCTGGTACCGAACGAGGACGCCACGATCGTCAAGGCCTTCGAGCGCGCCTTCAAGAAGCGCGGCATCAAGTTCTCCACCGGCACCTTCTTCCAGGGCGTTGAGCAGAACGACGACGGCGTCAAGGTCACCCTGGTGGACGGCAAGACCTTCGAAGCAGACCTGATGCTCGTCGCCGTCGGCCGCGGCCCGGTCACCGCGAACCTCGGCTACGAAGACGCCGGTCTCACTATCGACCGCGGCTTCGTCATCACCAACGAGCGCCTGCACACCGGTGTCGGCAACGTCTACGCCGTGGGCGACATCGTTCCCGGCGTCCAGTTGGCGCACCGCGGCTACCAGCAGGGCATCTTCGTCGCCGAAGAGATCGCCGGCCTCAAGCCCGTCGTCGTCGAAGACATCAACATCCCCAAGGTCACCTACTCCGAGCCCGAAATCGCCACGGTGGGTTACTCCGAGAAGGCCGCCAAGGCGAAGTTCGGTGACGACCAGATCCAGACCCAGGAATACAACCTCGCCGGCAACGGCAAGAGCTCCATCCTGGGCACCAGCGGCCTGGTCAAGCTGGTCCGCCAGAAGGACGGCCCCGTAATCGGCGTTCACATGATCGGCGCCCGCATGGGCGAGCAGGTCGGCGAAGCCCAGCTGATCGTGAACTGGGAAGCCTACCCGGAGGACGTGGCCCAGCTGGTCCACGCACACCCGACCCAGAACGAATCCCTGGGCGAGGCGCACCTGGCTCTGGCCGGCAAAGCCCTGCACGGCTAGCAGGCTCCCCCCGCAGCACCGCAAGACCACAGAGCTTAGTGCACCCGGCCCCAAGTGCCGGGTGCACTAAGCTCGACCAAGGCAGCAATCATCCGCACTAAAGATCAATAAGGAGAACGGGGACGACATGTCTGAATCCGTTAACTTGCCCGCCCTCGGTGAGAGTGTCACCGAAGGAACCGTCACCCGCTGGCTCAAGCAGGTAGGTGACCGGGTAGAGGTGGACGAGCCGCTGCTCGAGGTTTCCACCGACAAAGTAGACACCGAAATCCCCTCTCCGATCGCCGGCGTGATCGAGGAAATCCTCGTCGCCGAAGACGAGACTGCTGAAGTTGGCGCGCCCCTGGTGCGCATCGGCGACGGCTCGGGTTCCGCCGGCACCGCCGACGCCCCCGCCGCCGAAGCGCCGGCCGAGGAAGCACCGGCGCCGGAAGCGGAAGCACCCGCCGCCGAAGCGCCGTCGGCCGCCGAGGCTCCGGCCCCGGAAGCTGAGGCGCCCGCCGCCCCCGCTCCCGCCGAAGCCGCTCCCGCCGGCGAAGGCCACGAGGTCACCCTCCCCGCCCTGGGCGAGAGCGTCACCGAAGGCACCGTCACGCGCTGGCTCAAGAGCATTGGCGACACCGTCGAGGTCGACGAGCCGCTGCTCGAGGTTTCCACCGACAAGGTCGACACCGAAATCCCGTCCCCGGTTGCCGGCGTCCTGCAGGAAATCCGCGTCGCCGAGGATGAAACGGCCGAGGTCGGCTCCGTCCTCGCCGTGATCGGTTCCGGCGCCGCCGCCCCCGCTGCGGCCCCGGCCCCGGAGGCTCCGAAGGAAGCTGCAGCCCCTGCCGCTGCCGCAGCCCCCACGCAGGAGGCTCCCAAGCAGGAGGCACCCAAGCAGGAGGCACCCAAGCAGGAGGCCCCCGCTGCACCGGCCAAGGAAGCCGCACCGGCTCCCGCAGCCCCGGCAGCTTCAGCTTCAGCTGCCGCGGCCGCCGAGTCCGGCTACGTCACTCCGCTGGTCCGCAAGCTGGCCAATCAGCAGGGCGTGGACATCTCCTCGCTGAGCGGCACCGGCGTCGGTGGCCGCATCCGCAAGCAGGACGTGCTCGCAGCAGCGGAAGCCAAGGCAGCCCCGGCTCCCGCGGCACCCACACCCTCTGCCGCTCCGGCCGCGCGTCCGGCAGCTGACCTGTCCTCGCTGCGCGGCACCGTGCAGAAGGCTCCGCGGATCCGCCAGGTCATCGCCCGCCGGATGCGCGAGTCGCTGGACATCTCCACCCAGCTGACCCAGGTGCACGAGGTGGACATGACCAAGGTCGCCAAGCTGCGCGCCAAGGCCAAGAACTCGTTCCTGGCCCAGAACGGCTCCAAACTGACCTTCCTGCCCTTCATCGCCAAGGCTGTCGCCGAGGCCCTGAAGCAGCACCCGAAGGTCAACGCCTCCTACGACGAGGACAAGCAGGAGATCACCTACCACAACGCCGAGCACCTGGCGATTGCGGTGGACACGGACAAGGGCCTGCTGGTTCCGGTCATCACCGACGCCGGCAACCTGAACCTGGCCGGTCTGGCCGGCAAGATCGCCGACGTCGCGGACCGCACCCGCAACGGCAAGATCGGACCGGACGAGCTCTCCGGCGGAACCTTCAGCATCACCAACATCGGTTCCGTGGGCGCCCTGTTCGACACCCCGATCATCAACCAGCCGCAGGTTGCCATCCTGGGCACCGGCGCGATCGTCAAGCGTGCCGTTGTGGTCGCCGACGAAAACGGCGATGACTCGCTGGCCATCCGCTCGATGATGTACCTCTCCCTGACCTACGATCACCGACTGGTCGACGGCGCCGACGCGGGACGCTTCCTGCAGACGCTGAAGGCACGCCTTGAAGACGGCGCCTTCGAAGCCGACCTCGGGCTCTAGCCTTTAGAGGACCGGAAACACCGACGGCGACGGCGGTGCGGACACCGGTGGGAAACCACCGGAGCCCGTGCCGCCGTCGCCGTTTTTGTGCCCGGCTGGGCTTCCTCGTAAGCACTGGCGGGTCTTACTACGCTGCGTAGAACCTTCTGGCTAGACTGGGGCCATGCAAATTGTCTATAACATCGTGGTTTTCCTGCACATTGTCGGCGCCGCCATGATCGTCGGTATCTGGATTGGCCAGATGAAGAAGCCCACCATCCACCCGCGCCAGTTCGACGGCGCGATGCTGCAGCTTCTCACCGGCATCGCCCTGATGGGACTGATCCCGGTGCTGGGGCGGACGATTCCCAGGTTCGCCGATCCGGATTACGCCAAGCTCGGCGTCAAGCTCGCCGTTGCCCTGGTCGTCGGTGTCCTGGCGTTCATCGGCCGGCGCAAGTACAAGAAAGGCGAGGACGTCAGTAAGGGCCTCGCGCACAGCGTTGGCGGCCTCGCCCTGCTGAACGTGGCCATCGCGACCCTCTGGCAGTAGGCCCCCCAGCAGCCCGACGGTGGCGGCGCACTCCCCACGGGGGTGCGCCGCCGCCGTCGTCCGGCACGAAACACAATCCTCTGACAGCGGACACCGGTGCGGCGGCAGCGCCAAATCCCTAGGATGGGAAGCGACATGATCCGGCGGATCTCCGGATCTGTGGGATTCAACGATCTTGAGGAGTGGACATGGCCGCAACACGCACCGCACACACTGTTTGGAATGGCGACCTGATGACCGGCGCCGGCAACACCACGCTGGACAGCTCCGGGCTGGGCAACTTCGACGTCACCTGGAAGGCCCGTACGGAAGCCTCCGAGGGCAAGACCAGCCCCGAGGAGCTCATTGCCGCGGCACACTCGGCCTGTTTCTCCATGGCGTTCAGCCACGCCCTCGCCCAGGCAGGCCACACCCCCGAAGAAGTCAACACCAAAGCCGATGTCACCTTCGTTCCCGGCACCGGCATCTCGGACAGCCACCTGACGGTCAGCGCGCGGATTCCCGGGATCACCGAAGAGGAATTCCAGCGCATCGCCGAGGAAGCCAAGGTCGGTTGCCCCGTTTCCGCCGCCCTCACCGGCATCAAGATCACCCTCGACGCCACCCTGGCCGCCTAGCCCTTCACGCGGTAAAGCGAAGGCCCCCGTTCCCTGCTGGTCAGGGAACGGGGGCCTTCGGTTTAAGCGGATGCGCCGGGCGGGCGGAGGCCTGGCTGGCTAACTGAGACTTGCTGGCAGGCCGCCCCGCCGCCGCCTGACCGGCGCCGTTTAGCTGCCCGGCTGGCGGGCCGGCAACGGGGCGGGCCGGACCTGGCGGTAGCCCTCGCGCAGTGGCGGCCGGTCGGTGGGCAGCTCCTGGATCATTTCCTTGAGCGCGCCGATGCCGTATTCCAGCTGCGGGTCGGTGCCGGCGGCGTAGGCGTGCGGCGGGAAAGTCACCTCGATGTCCGGGGCGACACCGAAGTTCTCGACGCCCCAGCCCACTCCGCCGGAGAACCAGGTGGCGTAGCGCGGCTGGGTCACGCCGGTCCCGTCGGCCAGCGCGAAACGGTTGTCGATGCCGACGACGCCGCCCCAGGTCCGGGTGCCGATGACCGGCCCGATCCCCCGCAGTTTGGAGACCTGGGTGATGATGTCGCCGTCGGACCCGGCGAATTCGTCGGTCAGGATGATGACGGGTCCGCGCGGCGCGTGGTGTGGGTACGTGCGGGGCCGTTCCCCGCGGGGCATGCTCCAGCCGGTGACCTTGCGGCCGATGAGTTCCGCGACGAGCTGGGAGGTGTGCCCGCCCCGGTTGCGGCGGACATCGACGATCAGCCCGTCGAGGGCCGTTTCGGTGTCGAGGTCGCGGTGCAGCTGGGCCCAGCCGTGGGCCATCATGTCGGGAATGTGCAGGTAGCCGAACGTTCCCTGCGAGGCCTGCCGGACAGTCCGGCGGTTGGCGGTCACCCATTCCTGGTAGCGCAGCCGCTCCTCGTCCTTTACCGGGACCACAGCGACGCGGCGCTGCTTGCCGGCCTGGCTTCCGTGCCCGGCCCCGTTGCGCAGCGTCAGCTCCACGGCGCGTCCGGCCGCGCCGACCAGCTGCATCGCGGGAGTGCGCGCCTCAGTGAGCTCGACGCCGTCGATCGCCAGCAGCACGTCGCCCGTCTTGGCGTCAGCGCCGGGGCGGGTCAGCGGCGACGTGGCAAGCGGGTCGGAGGATTCCCCGGCGAGGATCCGGGTGATCTCCCAGCCCTCCCCGGTGAAGGCCAGATCCGCGCCCAGCCGGCCCTGGCCGTTGCTGCCGTTTTCGGTGACGGCGAACGGACGGACATAGGCGTGCGAGGTGCCCAGTTCACCGTGGAGTTCCCAGAGCAGGTCCACGAGGTCGTCGTGCGAGCCGAGCCGGTCCACGATCGGGCGGAAGCGGGCGTGCACCGAGTCCCAGTCCTGCCCTGCCATGTCTTCGGTCCAGAAGAAGTCGCGCTGGAGCCGCCAGGCTTCATCAAAGGCCTGGCCCCACACGCTGAGCGGATCGAGCTGCACGCGGATGCGGCTGAGGTCGACCTTGACCAGCTGGCCGGACTCCTCGTCAGCCTTGGCGCCGGCCGGCGAGACCCGGATCTGCTTGTCCTGCAGCACGATGACCTTTTCGCCGTCGCCGGAGAGCCGGTAGCTGTCCAGGGCGTCCACGATGGTGGTGCTCTTGCGCCGGGCCAGGTCGAATCGGACGAGGCAGGGGGCCGCGTTTTTGTCCTCGAGGCTGGCGCGGCCCTCCCCGGTCACCCCGAAGAGTTCGTGGTCGAGCCAGAGCAGCGCCCCGGCAGTTGCCGTGAGGCCGGAATAGTTGCCCTGCGGCACCGGCACGCTGATGACACGGTGCGCCAGGCCCTCGGCGTCGACCCGGACCGCCGAAATCTGGTCCTGGCCGGCGCCGTCGGCCGCGCTGTCCGCGACCGATCCGGCCCCGGGAGCTTCCAGCAGGTCAACGCTCGGGCCGAACGGCGAGGGTGTGTCCGCGGCGAGGGCCACGAGGTAGGGCTTGATCGGGCTCGGGAAGGACAGGTCGAAGGAGTGACCGTCGTATACCGGATCGAAGCTGCGGTTGGACAGGAACGCCAGGAACTTGCCATCGGGGGTGAACGACGGCGACTCGTCGCGGAAGCGTCCGTCCGTGACGTCGATGATCGCGCGTGTCCCGTCCGCTGCCGCATCGACCGCATCGGGGCCGGCGTCGGGGCCGGTGACCTCGGTGATGCGCAGCCGGCTGCGGGACCCGAAGGAAGTGACGGGCTCGGTCCAGCCCAGCCAGGCCGAGTCCGGGGACCAGCTGAAACCTTCGATGCTGCCTTCGCCGATGCTGGTCACCAGGGTCAGGGTTCCGGTGCGGGTGTCCGCCAGGTAGATGTCACCGAAGGCGGAGCCGACGGCGAGCCAGTTGCCGTCCGGGCTGGCCTCGATGGCGCTGGCCCGGGTCGGCTTGGGGAAGTCGATCCTGACCAGATGAACGGACTTTCCCGGCTGTGCCGGCACCACCGCGTCCGCCGGGCCTGCGGTGTCCGCTGCGTCGGCCGTGCTGGCGGGGTTGGCAGGGTTGGCGGCGTCGGCCGTGCTGGCGGGGTTGGCGGGGTTGGCAGGGTTGGCGGCGTCGGCCGTGCTGGCGGCGTTGGCAGGGCTCACGACATTGGCGGAGTCGGCCGTGCGGGCGGCGTCGGCCGTCTTTGCGGTGTTGCCGCCCGCGCGGTCCGGCGTCGTTGCGGGGACCGCAGCGACGGCGCCCGACCGGGCGTGGGCAGCGGCCGGGACGGGGCTGGGCAGCGGCGTGGCGGCGTCGGACTCCTGCTGCGGCGTGGCCGCAGTCTGAGGCGCCGCAGCGGACGTCCGTCCGGAGGCCGCTGGCTGGCCAGCCTGCCCGGAGTCCTGGTGTCCGACGTCCACGGGACCGGCGATCGCCTTCAGATATAGGGCTTCAACGCCGTCGTGGTCGGCAACGTAGGCGATCCGGCCCTCCCCGAAAGGCCGCGGCAGGCGGGCTCGGACACCGGGCGTCGCTTCAAGAACCCGCGAGGGGCCGTCCTTGTGCCGCAGCCAATGCAGCGTGCCGTGAGCTTCCACCGCGCTGGAGTCGCCGGTGCGGTCCGGCACGACATCGCCGAGGTGCTTGGACGGCTTTAGCGGCGTCGCGCGGCGGCCCTGCGACGCTGATCCCAGCGAAATCGACAGTTTCACGGCATCCGAGCCGAGGTCTGACAGGAGCCACAGCTCACCGGCCGATTCGAAAATGATGCGCTTGCCGTCGGTTGCGGCGTGCCGGACGTAGAAGTCCTCATGGTCGGTGTGGCGGCGCAGCCCGGTGCCATTGGGCAGCACCGAGTAGAGGTTGCCGTAACCCTCGTGGTCCGACAGGAAGGCGATCCGGCCGTCGACCCACATCGGATCCGTCAGGTTGCCGTCCAGCTCGGCGGCGAGCCGTTCGAATTCACCGTTACCGTCGGCGTCGATCCAGAGCTTGCCGGCCGCTCCGCCCCGGTAGCGCTTCCACCAGGCGGGTTCGCGGGAGAGGACACTGGCCAGGACCACGGGGCGTTCGTCGCCGACCACCGGTCCGAACGCAACGGATTCCACCGGTCCGAGCGGGAGTTCACTGGCCCAGCCGCCGGTGACCGGCAGGCTGTAGGCGTGGGTGTGGCGGCTGTCAGCCTGCCGGAACGCGCTCGTGACCAGTACCTCGCCGTCGGGGGTGAAGCCCTTGACCTTCGTGGTGGAGTGGCCGAAGTAGCTCAGCTGGCGGTAGCCGCCGCCGTCGACTTCCGCGGTGACAACTTCCGGGGCCGTTCCCTGGACCACGGTCCACACCAGCCGCTTGCCGTCCGGCGTGAAGCGGGGATTGCGGGCGGGCAGCTGCAGTGAGGAGACGCGCCAGGCGCGGCCGCCGTCGAGGGGCGCAATCCAGACGTCGTCCTCAGCCACGAAAGTGACCAGATCGCCGTGCAGGTGCGGGAAACGGAAGTAACTCGAAGAAGTCATCGTTCGATCATAGTCAAGACCAGCCGTCCCGCCCGGGAGGTATCCCCGCTGAGCCGGGCATGGTGAGATGGATCATGCGAATCATAGTTGCCGGAGCCTCCGGGCTGATCGGAACCGCCATTTCCCGCTCCCTGCGCGACGCCGGACACGACGTCGGCGCGCTGGTCCGGCGGCCGCCCGCCGCACCGTCGGAGTTCCAGTGGGACCCCGCGGCAGGGAGCATCGATGATCTGGCGCTGAAAGGTGCGGACGCCGTCATTAACCTCTCCGGCGCAGGCATCGGAGACCGGCCATGGACCCGCTCCCGCATCAACGAACTCCGCACCTCGCGGCTGGGGGCCACCCGGACGATCACGGCGGCCATGGGCCGGCTGGACACGCCGCCGGCGGTGTTCCTGAGCCAGTCGGGATCCAATTATTACGGCGACGCCGGACTGGCCGTGCTCCGGGAGAACGCTCCGGCCGGCAGCGGGGTGTTGGCCGGCATCTGCGCCGACTGGGAAGCGGCGGCGCACGAAGCTCCGGCCGGCGTCCGAGTGGTTACTCCCCGGACCGGCGTCGTCCTGAGCCGCTCCGGCGGGGCTCTGGGACGGCTGATGCCGTTATTGCGCCTGGGCATAGGCGGACCGCTGGGCAACGGCCGGCAGTGCTGGCCCTGGATCACGCTTCCCGATGTCGCCGGCGCCTTCAAATTCCTGCTCGGCAGCCCGCTGTCCGGGCCGGTGAACGTTTGCGCCCCGGAGATCGCGGATGTGAATGCGCTGATTGCGCAGCTGGCCAAAGCCCTGCACCGGCCCGCGGTGTTGCGGGTCCCCGCGCCGGTGCTGCGGCTGGTGATGGGCAAGCTCGCGGATGAGCTGCTGCTTTCCAGCCAGCGGATGGAGCCGGCGGTGCTTAGCGAAGCGGGCTTTGAATGGCAGCACCCGTCCCTCGCCCAGGCTGCCGCCTGGGTGGCCGGAGGCGGCCCAAAGGACTGAGCATCCCCGCACCGCTTGGGCGTGGCCCGCTGGCTTGCCCGGCCTCTTTTGACGACTGCTTTGTCTCCGGGCGTTGGCCGATGCCGGCGTCGTGCTGCCTCGGGGGCTGCGGCCCTGCCGGGTTCGTCGAAGTGCCGTAGACTCCCGACAGTTTTGGTTTATGGAAAGTGCGGGCTGGGTTGCGGAGGGCAGGGCGGCGCTGGCGGCCGCCGAGGCGTCGTTTGTGGCGCTGGTGGGCTTTCGGGGGGCTTGGGCCGTCCGTGCCGTGTCGCCGGCCGGGGCCCGTTGCGCTGCCCGTGGCCGGTGCGTGAAAAGTGTCGTAGGTCCTTGATGTACTTGGTCCATGGATATCTCGGCCTTGAGTGTGGAGAGCAGGGAGGCCCTGGCGGCGGTCGGGGCGGCGACGGCGGCGCTGTTTGCCTTCCCGGGCTTCGCCGCCGGCGCCGGCGCTGACCGCGCTGGATCATCCGGCATTGGCGGCCCTGATCCGTTGCGGGATGATCCGATGCGGGACCGGGTGGATGGTTCCCTGGACGCTCTGGCGCTGGTGGTTGCGGTGGACGGCCCGTTGGCGGCGCTGAAGGTGCAGCTGGCCGCGGACATCGTGAAGGGCACGCAGGCGCTGGCGCCCCCGGCGGCGTCGCTGCGGGACAACGCGGCGGAGGAGATGGCGGTGCGGGCGGAGATCGCGTGCCTGCTGACCGTGAGTGAAGCGGCCGCCGACGGGTTCCTTTTCCAGTGTCAGGCGCTGACGGAGAGGCTGCCGCTGACGCTCGCGGCGCTGAGGGCGGGGACAATTTCCTGGGCGCACGCGAGGGTCCTGGTGGACGAAACCACGAACTTGGACCCGGCGGGAGCGGCGGCGCTGGAGGCGCACTTCCTGGACCCGGCCGCACCGGACCCGGCACGGGGCTGCCCGGCCGGGGAACTCGTCCCGGGCCGGCTCCGGGTCAAGGCCCGGACCTGGCGGGAACGCCACCACGCGGAGAGCATCGAAAAACGCCACGCCAAGAGCGTCGCGGACCGGCGGGTCGAATTCCGCCCGGACACCGACGGGATGGCCTGGTTCTCCGCGTATCTGCCGGCCGACACCGCGGCGGGGATCTGGGACCGGAGCACCGCGGCGGCCCGGGCGCTGCAGGGCCCGGCCGAGGGGCGCACCCTGACCCAGCTCCGCGCCGACATCGCCGCGACCTGGCTCCTCACCACCGGCCCCGGTTGCGGCGGAACGTGCGGCGGTAGCGTTGACGGCGGCGGAACCTGCGGATCCTGCTGCGGCACCGGGACATGCGGCGGTGTGCCGTCGCCGCGGGCGCAGGTCCTGATCACCGTCCCGGTGATGTCCCTGCTGGGCGCTACCGAGGAACCGGCGATGCTGGACGGGTACGGGCCGATCCCGCCCTCGATGGCCCGCCGCCTGATCGCCGACGGCGCCGACTCCTTCTACCGGGTCCTGGTCGACCCGCGGGACGGGGCCCCACTGGAAATCGGCCGCACCAGCTACCGCCTCACCAAGGCGATCCGGCACTGGCTCCGGCTCCGCGACGGAAAGTGCCCGTTCCCGGGCTGCAACAACCCTTCCTGGACAACGACGCGGACCACCTCCTGGCCTGGGCCGACGGAGGCACCACCGGGATCACCAACCTCGGCGGTCCCTGCCGCAAACACCACGGCCTGAAACACAGCTCCGCCTGGACACCGGCCGGGGCCAGCAAAGACGCCCCGCCCGGCTGGACCTCCCCGACCGGAAGGTACTACGCCAGCGAACAACAGGACTGGGAACCACCCCACTGGCCACCCGGCCTCCTCGCCACGTACGCGGACCCGAACCCTGACGCGGACATCGATGCAGCCGGTGGCATGTACCCGGACCCGGACAGAGACAAAGCCCCCGACATAGGCGCAGCCATGCCCTCGGACACGGACCCCGGCCCAGACATTTACCTGGACTCCGCCCTGCCGCCGGATCCTGACATGGACCCGGACATTGACCTGGGGTGCGGCCTTCCCCCGGATCCAGAACAGGAACAGGAACTACCTCCGGATCCTTTCCCGGAACGGAACCCGGAAATGCCCGAGGACCCCTTCCCGGACTGGCACCTGCTCACGGCCAGCCACTCATTCACCCCTGCAGACACCGACAACCCGGTCTACTACGAGCCCCGCGCCGAATCCATCCTCGAACACTTCCTCGCCCGCCACGTCTGATTGCAGATCGCCGGCCTTGAGACGAGGTGAGCCCAGCAATGTGACGCCACGCGGGTTTAGCATCGCTGGAAGACCTGCAGGCTGGACCCTAACCGCCAGAGGCATCCGGGTCCTGACGGCCAACGGGGTCTCCGGCAGCGTCGCCGGCCGGGAGGATGTCCTGAATCCGCCAGCGCCCCTCCACTGGCAACAGCACGAGCCGCAGCCGCTGTTCCGGCACGGCGGCGGCGTCCGCCCGGACCACTCCGGCGGCGTCGCGTTCCTGGTAGGCGGAGGTACCCGCGCTGACCTCCACCACTGCCAGCAGGCTCCCGCTGTCCCGAGTGGCGGCGACATGGGTCAGGACGATGGAGAACCCGGACAGGAACCGGCCGGACACCCTAAGTCCGGCGCTGATTCGGCCGTCCGCGTCGGCCGCGGAAGACGCCGGGACGTTGACCTGCTCCAACAGTCCGAAGTTCCCTGTGCTGAATGCCAGGGAACGCAGCCGGGCCAGCCCGAATACCGCTTCCGCAGGGTCCGGCGAGGCGAGCTGGATCTCCACTTCCGGCGGAATTGACGCGGCAGCAGCGGTCGGCGTCGTGGCTGCGGGCGCAGGTCCACGGGCGGACGCTTCGTTGCCCCCGGGAAAGGTCGGGAAGGAGGCCGGCACCGGGGCACCGGCGAAAGCCCAAGCGGTCACGAGCACACCGCTGAGCGCCAGCGCCACCGCGGCTGCCCGGTTGCCCCTGCCGTCCCCGCCTTCCAGCCGGGTTCCCGGCTCCGGCCGGGCAACATTCTCCGGACGGGCAGGACCAGCCTCTGAAGTGGTCGGGCGGGCGGCATGCCGCCCGCCCGCGTGCCCGGATGGGTGTTCGACGGGGTGTCCGGCCGACCCTGCTGAATGGCCGGGCCCGGGAGATACAGCCGGAGGAATAGGCCGGGCACCCCGGGGCCTGGTGAATCGGCGTTGGAGGGACCGGAGCTGTTCGGCCCGCCGCGCGCGTGGCGTCACGGGAAGGGCCCGCCGGGTCAGCAGTTGCGGAATGACCGTGGGGTGGACCGAGACCGAGAGGTCCACCGGCGCGGCCACCGCGCTGCGATGAACAGCGGCGCCCAACTCGGCGGCCGAGGGCCGAAGCCTGCGGTCCTCGTGCAGTCCAGCTTCCAGCGCTGCGGTCAGTGCCGGAGGAACTCCAGGAACCAGCAGGGGAAGCGGCGGCCGCTGCGCACCCGGCTCGGGGGCGCGCCCTGTCAGGCAGAACCAGCCCAGCGCCGCGAGCGAATAGACGTCGCGTTCCGGTTGCAGTCCGGCCCGGACGGCGTCCACCGGTGCCGGGTCACGAAAGCCCTGGGTGCCCGCCTCGTCCACCGCTTTGGCGTCCGCCACCATTCGGGCGACGCCGAGGTCGGCCAGCAGCGGTTTCCCGTGCGCGGTGAACAACACATTGCCCGGTGAGACGTCGCCGTGAGTGAAGCCCTGGCTGTGAAGGTATGCCAGGGCCTGCGCGATGGGCGTCAGTACTGTCACCGTCTCCCCCGGCCCGAGGTTTCCCCGCCCGGTCACCAACTGCCCCAACGACCCGCCTGCCGCGTAATCCATCACCAACCCGAGGGTTCCGCCCAAGGAACCGTGTTCTCCGTCCCTGCGGCCGTCACGGTTGCCCTCGCCGCCGCCCCCGAAGCCGGAACCGTCAGCGCGGCTGCCGCGCAGACGCAGCACTGCGAGGGCTCGTACGAGGTGCTCGTGCTGCAGGGCGGACAGGATCCTCACCTCGCGCCGGACCGTCTCTTCCGTGTCGCCCCGGTCGGTCCCGCTGCCCGTGCCGAAGGATTTCAGTGCGTACTCCCGGCCTGTGGACTGTTCCGTCACCAGCCAGACGGAGGCGCTGCCACCGCGCCCCAGGCACCGGCCGACGTCGTAACCGGGGACCTCCGGCGCCGCAACGGCGGCCCCTTCGTAATCGTCCATACCCAAGGAATACCGGATCCCTCGGAATCCCGCAGAAGTTATCCACAGGGCGGTGAGATTGCCCACAGAATCAGCGGCTGAGACAGTCGGGGTCTAAGCTGGATGCCATGACTCTTGAGTTCTCCCAGCTGGGTCTCGCCCCGGATTTCATTGACTACACCCGCGGCTGGGACATCCAGCGTGAACTCCATGAGCGGGTCCTCGCCGGAACCGCCCCCAGCACGGTCCTGTTGCTCGAACACGCCGCCGTCTATACGGCGGGTAAACGCACCGAGGACCATGAGCGTCCCTTTGACGGCACCCCGGTGGTCGCCGTCGACCGCGGCGGCAAGCTCACCTGGCACGGTCCCGGACAGCTGGTGGGCTACCCGATCATCAAGCTGAAAAACCCTGCCGGTATCCGCGACTACGTGGAGCGGCTCGAAGCCGTGATCATCGCTGTGCTGGCCGACTACGGCATCGCCGCTGTCCGGATCAAGGGCCGCGCCGGGGTGTGGATCGAACAGGACCGGAAGGGGCCCGCGCGGAAAATCGCCGCGATCGGCATCCGCGTCCATGAAGGCGTCACGATGCATGGCTTCGCGATTAACTGCAACAACGACCTTGCGCCATACGCCCAGATCATCGCCTGCGGCATTTCCGACGCCGGAACCACCACGATTTCCCAGGAGACGGGCAGGGATGTTATTCCGGCCGATCTCGTGTCCCGGATCATCGAAGAACTGCGCAACAATGAAGAAGCGCTAGTTGCAACCCATGAAGGAGCTCTACTGTGACCCTGGCACCAGAAGGCCGGAAAATGCTGCGGATCGAGCAGCGCAACGCGGCCACCCCGGTGGAACGCAAACCGGAGTGGATCAAGGCCAAGGTCCAGATGGGCCCGGAGTTCGTCCAGCTCAAGAAGCTCGTCAAAAAGGAAGGCCTCCACACGGTGTGTGAAGAGGCCGGCTGCCCGAACATCTTCGAATGCTGGGAAGACAAGGAAGCCACGTTCCTGATCGGCGGCTCCGAGTGCACCCGGCGCTGTGACTTCTGCCAGATCGACACCGGCAAACCCTCCCCCGTGGACGTCTTCGAACCCACCAAGGTCGCCCGCTCGGTCCAGGCCATGGCGCTGCGCTACGCCACCGTGACCGGCGTGGCCCGCGATGACCTCGCCGATGAAGGCGTCTGGCTGTACGCCGAAACGGTCCGCAAGATCCACGAACTGAACCCCGGCACCGGCGTCGAGCTGCTGATCCCGGACTTCTCCGGCAAACCCGAGCACATCGAGGCGATCTGCGCCTCCGCCCCCGAGGTCTTCGCGCACAACGTCGAGACCGTCCCGCGGATCTTCAAGCGCATCCGCCCGGCGTTCCGCTACGACCGCTCCCTGGACGTCATCACCCAGGGACGGAACCTCGGCATGGTCACCAAGTCCAACCTGATCCTGGGCATGGGCGAAACCCGCGAGGAAATCTCCGAAGCCCTCCGCGACCTGCACGAGGCAGGCTGTGACCTGATCACCATCACCCAGTACCTGCGCCCCTCCGAACGGCACCTCCCGGTGGACCGCTGGGTCAAGCCGCAGGAATTCGTGGACCTCCAGCACGAGGCCAACGAAATCGGCTTCCTCGGCGTCATGTCCGGACCGCTCGTGCGCTCCTCCTACCGCGCCGGCCGGCTCTGGGCCACCGCCATGCGCAAGAAAGGCCGCGAAATCCCGCCCCAGCTCGCCCACATCGAAAGCTCCGGCACCACCCGCCAGGAAGCCAGCTCACTCCTCGCCGCGCACTCCTGAATCAGCCCTAACGATTGCGCCGGAGGGCCGGCGCCGGAGCAATGCGGCGTCCGGCCCTTCGCTGTGCATCACGTAGAATTAAGGCACTATGGCGAATTCCCCTGATTCCAGCAACTCCAGTCCGGCTTCTGATGCTCCGAAGCGGGGCCTCTTTTCCCGAAAGCCCAAGGCGGCCAAGGTCAAGAAGCCGAGCCGCCTGAAGCAGATTCGCGAGGTCTTCCAGATGACCCGCGAGCACGATCCGATGGTGCCGTGGCTCATGCTGCTCGCATTCCTCGGCGTCGTCGCGGTCAGCTTTGTCGTGGGGTTCCTGCTGGAAAACTGGATTACCGGCCTGATCATCGGCATTCCGCTGGGCGTTTTGGCCGCCACCCTGATCCTGTCCCGCCGGGCCGAGCGCGCCGCATTCGCCCGGATCGAAAACCAGCCCGGCGCCTCGGGCGCTGCGCTGGGCACGCTCAAGCGCGGCTGGATCGTCGAAGAGCAGCCCGTCGCGGTGAACCCCCGCACCCAGGACGCCGTGTTCCGCGCCATCGGCCGTCCCGGCGTCGTCCTGGTCAGCGAGGGACCCAGCACCCGGGTCAAGCCGCTGCTCGACGCCGAACGCAAGCGGCTCGCCCGCATCCTTCCCAACGTCACCATCCACGTGCTTGAAAGCGGCCGCGGCGAGGGCCAGGTTCCGATCAGCCAGATCGCCAAGAAGATGACCAAGCTGAAGAACGAACTGACCAAGCTTGAGGTCAGCACGGTTTCCAAGCGCATCTCGTCGCTCGGGAGCCGGCTACCCATTCCCAAGGGGATCGATCCCTACAAGGCCCGCCCGGACCGCAAGGCAGCCCGCGGACGCTAGGCCGATCCGCCAGACCACAGGGACGCCCCGGTAACCGCCTTTCAGGCCGGCCGCCGGGGCGTTCCTTTTGCCACGAAACTGCCCACGAAACCTGAGCCGTCCCGTCGGGACAGAACCCGGAGACTTTCGCCATGAATTTTCCTTCCACTCCTGCCATGATCCGCATCTTCCGGGTCCTGGCGATCGCCGAGGCGTTCAGCTGGGCCGCGCTGCTGGTGGGTATGTTCCTCAAATGGGTTATCCGGACCACGGAATTCGGGGTGGAGATCGCGGGCCCGATTCACGGGGCATTCTTCGTCTGCTACGGGATCGCAGCACTGAGCCTGTGGGGGCTGCAGCGCTGGCCGTTCCGGGTGGCCCTGTTCGCCGGGCTCTCCGCGGTGCTCCCGTTCACTACGGTCTGGTTCGAACGCTGGGCCGGCCGTAACGGCTACCTGACCATCAAGGCCGGACAGGATGCGCCCGCACCGGCTCAGGAGACGGCTCGGGAAACAGCTGACGAGACGGCAGACGAGACGGCCGGAGTCTAACCCGACCGGAAGCGTTCACAGACGGCCTGCCGGGTCGCCCACGCCCAGGGCAAACGCGGGTGGCATCATGCCTGCCAGCTCGGGACTCGCACGCCTCCAGCATTCGACGCAGACGGCCGCCAACCGGGGCGGCGGTTTAGCGGCCATCTGCGTCGGATGGTGGAGCAGGGATCAGCAACGGGGGCGGAAACTAGCGGCAACGAATTGCGGCCGGCGCTACATCCTGACGAGAACGGTGTTCATGGCCTTGTCGTGCAGGCCGCGGTGGTCCGGGTCGAAGATGACGGCGGGGATCACCAGGCACAGCAGCAGGCTGCGGACCAGGGCCGGGATCGGTCCGGCGGGCGCGCCACCGAGCCGGATGACGTGGATCCCCATGATGCGGTGGCCAATGCTGTATCCGAGGGTTCCGATGAGCAGGGCCTGCTCGACGGCGAACACGGCAAGCGTTGCCCATGGGTCCCCGGCGAACGCATAGTTGCTGATCAGCAGCGCGATGCCCCAGTCAATGCAGATGGCGACGATGCGCCGGCCGGCCCGGGCAATGGATCCCGGCCCGGACTCGGGCAGTCCCAGCCGCTCCCCCGGGTACTTCGAGATGCCGGAGGTGTCCGGCCCGCTGAGCCATGAGCCTATGTCTTTGCGATCAACCACTCTCCAAGCCTATCGGCAATCAGCTCCCGCCCAATGCTGTTCAGAGTGTGGACATTCAGCGGCCACACTCTGGTCACGGGTAGGCCACCTAGTGGACAGCGACTACCGTTTACCTGTCAGGGCATTCTGTAACCTGCCGGAAACAAAGCGGACACTATCGGGAAATCCCGTGTCCTTAGGGTGGTAACAGTTGCTAGCGGCATAGGGGCGGGGCAAACCTTTGCGTTTACCCCGCTGTCGGACTGCGCTGGACCACACGGCCTGACGGCCAGATCTATCACATGCATAAGGAGCATAGATGTTCAAGACTGCGGACGAAGTCCTCAAGTTCATCAAAGACGAAGACGTTAAGTTCGTCGATATTCGCTTCACCGACCTCCCTGGCATTCAGCAGCACTTCAATGTGCCCGCCAAGAGTGTTGACGCGGACTTCTTCGTCAACGGCCAGCTCTTCGACGGCTCCTCGATCCGAGGCTTCCAGGGCATCGCCGAGTCGGACATGCAGCTCATCCCGGACGTAACCACCGCGTTCCTCGACACGTTCCGCATGGAGAAGACTCTCGCGTTGAACTTCTCGATCGTGAACCCGCGTACCGGCGACCCGTACCACCGCGATCCCCGCGGCGTGGCCGAGAAGGCCGAGGCCTACCTGGCCTCCACCGGCATTGCCGACACCGCGTTCTTTGCACCCGAGGCCGAATTCTTCGTCTTCGACAACGTCCAGTACCAGTCCTCCCCGCAGGGCAGCTTCTACAAGATCGATTCCGAGGAAGCACACTGGAACACGGGCCGCGAGGAAGAGGGCGGCAACCTGGGCTACAAGACCCCGGTCAAGGGCGGCTACTTCCCGGTCTCCCCCACCGACAAACAGGCCGACCTCCGCGACGCCATGTGCATCGCCCTGGACGAGGCCGGCCTTGAGGTCGAGCGCAGCCACCACGAGGTCGGTTCCGCCGGCCAGGCTGAGATCAACTACAAGTTCACCACGCTGACCGCGGCTGCGGATGACCTGCAGAAGTTCAAGTACATCATCAAGAACACCGCCGATGCCTGGGGCAAGTCGGTCACCTTTATGCCGAAGCCGGTCTTCGGCGACAACGGTTCGGGCATGCACTGCCACCAGTCGCTGTGGACCGGTGGCGAGCCGCTGTTCTACGACGAGAAGGGCTACGCCGGCCTCTCCGACATGGCCCGCTGGTACATCGGCGGCCTGCTCAAGCACTCCTCAGCCGTGCTGGCCTTCACCAACCCGACGGTGAACTCCTACCGCCGCCTGGTCAAGGGCTTTGAGGCCCCGGTCAACATGGTCTACTCGCAGGGCAACCGCTCCGCCGGTATCCGCATCCCGATCACGGGTTCCAACCCGAAGGCCAAGCGCATCGAATTCCGCGCTCCGGACCCCTCCTCCAACCCGTACCTGGCCTTCGCGGCCCAGCTGATGGCCGGCATCGACGGCATCCGCAACCGCATTGAACCGCCGGCTCCGATCGACAAGGACCTCTACGAGCTCCCCGCCGAGGAAGCCAAGGACATCCCCAAGGCTCCCGGCACGCTCGAAGAGGCCCTGGATGCCCTGGCCGAGGACAACGAGTTCCTCCAGGCCGGCGGCGTCTTTACCCAGGACCTGATCGACACCTGGATCGAGTACAAGTACGAGAACGAGATCCGTCCGCTCTCGCTGCGCCCGAACCCGTACGAGTTCGAGCTGTACTACGGCGTCTAGCCACCAGCGGCTTTCCACCCACGGATTGCACGACGGCGGCCCCCACCTTTTGGTGGGGGCCGCCGTCGTTTAAGCCGTCGTCGCCCGCGTTCCGCCTCAGCGCTTCCCATACTTCCGGTGCACAGCCTGCTTGCTGACGCCAAGGCACGTTGCGATGGCTTCCCACGACAGGCCCGCCTGCCGGGCCCGCAACACCGCTTCCGTTTCGGCCCGGGCCACTTCCTTGCGCAGTCCGGCCACCGCGTACAGCGCCTCCGCCGGGCCCTTGCCGTCCATCGAACCAATCAATGTTTCCATCCAGACCTCCTGTGTCAACTTTAGTTGATCCTCCGGGAAGCGTCAACACAAATTGACAGTGGGGCGTCCAGCCCGCGCAGGGCCGCCACGGGGTCGGGGATCTCCGTCCATGGGGAATGGGTATCCGGGCGGGCTTGGTCAGGCGCAGTTTCCGCGGCGACACCTCAGCCTGCGCGGCGTCTGCGGTGTACGGATCCGGCGGTCGGCTCAGGGCGCCGCCCACTGTTCCCAGCGCGCGTCCCCGACGAACAGGGCTCCCCCGTCGGACGGCGGAAAAGACTCCGGGCAGTCCGCCGCACCGGCCCGGATGGCGGCACGCGGGCTCCTGGCCGTCACACCGCCGACATCATGAGGCCAATATTGACCGACCGGGTGCCGCCGCCAAGGAGTGAGTCCCGCTCAGAACCCCCGGTACATGGTCCGCTGCGGGCCGGTGTCGTCGCCCAGGTACTGCCCGCGGTCCTCGAACCCTGCCTTGCGGTACGCGGCCCGTCCGGCCGGGTTTTCTTCGTTGACAGAGAGCACGACGCCGGCCTCCCCGCCGCCCAGGGCCGCCGTCAGTTTCGCGGCCGCCCGCACAGCGGCCTCCGCCGCCAGGGCGCCGAAGCCCCTGCCCTGCTGCCGGTGGTCAATAAGGAACCCGCGCAGCAGCCAGACCGAGTGGTCATCGGCCCAGCCGGCCAGGGTCGCGGCGCCGGTCTGCAGGGTCAGGACCCCGACGGCGGATCCGTTGGCGTCAATCGCCATCGGGGACCGGGAATCCTCTTCCAGCGCGATGAGCATCATCCGCAGCGGCTCACCGACGAACCTCCGCTGGTCATCGCTGACGTCGAGCTTGGCGATTTCGCCGAGCTTGATGGCGCGCGCGTCGTCGTCTAGGTTCTTCAGCGGCATCAGCCACACGCTTTCAGGCATAACAGAAGCGTACCCACCCAGCGCGGCGCCTCCGGCCCGGCTGCCGCAGGATTGGAGCGCAGCGCCTCCCCACACGGCTGCCGCAGGGTCAGAGTGCGGCGTCCTTCGGCGGCCCGGCCGGGTCCATCCAGAAGACTTCCCAGAGGTGGCCGTCCGGGTCCTGGAAGCTGTGGGTATACATAAAACCGTAGTCCTGGGCTTCCTGGGACGGTGCTCCGCCGGCGGTGAGTGCCGTCCGGACGAGCTCATCGACAGCCTCGCGGCTGTCCAGGGAGAAGGACATGATGACCTCTGCAGACCCTGAGGCGCCTGCTACCGCCTTGGACGTAAAGGTCTTGAAGTACGCGTCGACGAGCAGCATCACGAAGGCGTCGTCGTTGACAATCATGCAGGTTGCGTTTTCATCGGTGAAGTCGGGGTTGAAGGTGAATCCCAGCGCGGTGAAGAACGCCACCGTCTTGTCGAGGTCCCTGACGGGGAGGTTCACAAAGAGTTGTCTGGCCATGCGGACAAGGTAGCACCGCCGCCGTCGGGGTGTCAGCCCCCCGTGCCTCCCCATCCGGTTCCGGATGGGGAGGCCTGCCCGGGGAAGGATGACGTTTCGGTCAGTGCTGGGACACGGGTTCCGCAGGGCGTTCCACAGGTTCGGAGGCCGGCAGGATCGTCGCGCCACGGGTGAGGGTTACCAGGCTCAGGAGGGCAATGATTCCCGCGACAAGCATCACGACCGCCATCGGCAGGGCACTCTCTTCTCCGGCGAGGCCCACCAGCGGGGAGACGGCTGCAGCCAAGGTGAACTGAAGCGCGCCCATGATCGCCGATCCGCTGCCCGCATACTGCTTGACCTGGTCTGTGGCCAATGCCGCGGCGTTGCCGAAAATGAAGCCCAGTGAGGATATTGCCAGGAAAATCACCACAAGCGTCGGGACCAGCGGCGTGTTGCCGGCCGACACGATTGCCAGCAGGACCGCGCTGAAGACCACCAGTCCCGCGACGCCGAGATAGGTCATCCGGAGCGGACCCAGCGTGCCCACCAGCTTCACGCCGATAATGCTGGTGACCGTCAGGCCCAGGGCGTTCAGCGCGAAGAGCAGGGAGAACGCAATGGGGTCGAGTCCGAGGATATTTTGGTAGACAAAGGGCGACGCCGAGATGTAGCCGAACATGGCGGCCATGGAGTAGGCGAACGCGAACGTGAACCCAAGGTAGCGCCTGTTGCCGAGCACGCGGCCGGTGTTGGAGAACAGCTCCTTCACCCCGCCCTTGCTGCGACGTTCCAGCGGCAGGCTCTCCTTCACGATGAGGATGGATCCAATAACCATGAGCATGTTCAGGACGGCCAGCGCCCAAAACACCCCGCGCCAGCCGGAGAAGCCGATAACGCCGCCGCCAGCCAGCGGCGAGAGGACGGGCGCGATGCCGCCGACCGCCATCAGGATGGCAAACTGCTTGGCGGCATGCACGCCGCGGCTGGAATCCGAAACGATGGCTCGGGCCAAAACCACGCCGGCAGCGCCGGCGAACCCCTGGACGAACCGCATTCCGATCAGGAACTCGATGCTTGGTGCCACCGCGCAGAGCACGCTCGCGGCCAGGCAGGCGACGGCGCCGATCAGCAGCGGCTTGCGCCGGCCAAACTGATCCGACAGTGGCCCAATCACCAGCTGGCCGACCGCCATGCCAAGCATGAACGTGGTGAGAGTCAATTGAATGGTGGCTGCGCTGGTGTCGAGATCCAGCATCATTTGTGGGAAGGCCGGCAGGTACATGTCGATGGCAAAGGGCCCCAGCGCGCTGAGCAGGGCCAGCATTGTCATCAGGGACGCTGTCGTTTTGGAAGACGTGGTCATGAAGTAAATCGGTTCACTTTCGTTCGGCGGCTTCATTATGTTGACATACGTATGTCTTCATATCAAAATTGGTGAATGAAGAAAGTGCATGAGGCAGCGAAAGCGCTGATAGAGCTGGCCTGGTGGGTTCAACGCAAAGGCCCGGTGCGGGCCGGGCTGGAACCCTTGCCTGCCACCGAGTGGGCCATCCTTGGCTACCTGGAAGACCATCCTGGATCCAGCGTCACCGAAGCGGGGGTGGCGCTGGACATAAAGCCGTCCAACGTTTCAACCGCGGTTCGCGCCCTGGGCGCGCGCGGGCTGGTGGAACGGCTGTCGGATCCGGAGGACAAACGAAAGTCGCTGCTCTATTTGACCGAACTTGCCCGGACAAACAAGAGCAGCATCGACGCGGCCGTGACGGGGTCGCTCGAGGAAGTGCTGGAGCAGCTCCCGCCCGAACACCGGGATGCGCTGTTTGCCTCGCTGGACGCACTCAGTGACATCGCTGTTCGGCTGCGCCCCCACGACTAGGCCGCCCCGGATGCCTGCCTGAAATCCCCGCCGTGGTACCGGATTAGCGACGCAGGATTAGTGCCGGCTCGTGCTGCCCCAGCCGTTCACTGTCCGTAGAAGACCCGTTCGAACACGCTCCGCGCGCGCCGGCTCAGCCGCAGATAGTCCTCTTCCAAGGCGGCGGCATTGCCCTGTCCGTAGCCGCACCAGCGGGCTACCGCTTCCAGGTCGCGGCGGGAGGACGGCAGCACATCCGAGGCCCGGCCGGTCCAGATCACATTGGCGGACCGGATCCGGCTCGCCAGGTGCCAGGCACGGAGCAGGATCGCCACGTCCTCCGCTTCGAGCAGCCCGACGGCGGCGGCAGCTTCGAGGGCCTCCACGGTGGAGGTGGTCCGCAGCCCGGGGTGCTGTCCTGCGTGCTGCAGCTGGATGAGCTGGGCCAGCCATTCGACGTCGCTCAGGCCGCCGCGGCCGAGCTTGAGGTGCCGGGCCGGATCGGCGCCGCGGGGCAGCCGTTCCGCCTCGACCCTGGCCTTCACCCGCCGGACTTCCCGCACGTCGTGCTCGGAGAGCGACTCCGGGTAGCGGACGGTGTCGATCAGGGCCACGAAGTCGGCGGCCAGCCCGTCGTCGCCCGCCATCGGCCGGGCCCGCAGCAGCGCCTGGGCCTCCCACACCAGCGACCACCGGCGGTAGTACTCGGCGTATGATTCCAGCGACCGCACCATCGGCCCGCTCTTGCCCTCGGGGCGGAGGTCCGCATCGACCATCAGGACGCGTTCAGCCAGGATGGCGGGCTTCAGCGGCTGGGTGAGCAGGCTGGAGAGCCGGCCAACGATCTGCAGGGCCTGCTGCTGGGCCTCGTCCTCCGGGACGCCGGGCATCCCGCGGTGCACGTAGATGACGTCGGCGTCGGAGCCGTAGCCGATTTCCCGGCCGCCCTGCCGTCCCATGGCGACCACCAGAACGTGCGTCTTAAGCGGCTCCTCCGCGGTGACCATGGTTTCCGCGACGCGCAGGGCCCCCAGGACCGCGGCCCGGTCGGTGTCGGCCAGGGCCGTGCCGACCTGGTCCTGGTCCAGCAGTCCCGCGCTGTCCGCGATCGCAGTCCGCAGGATCTCGCGGCGGCGGATCAGCCGGATCAGTCGCATCGCATTTTCCGGATCCGGATGGCGGGACATCTTGGAGGCAATCTCGAGCCACTGCGCCTCGAAGGTCAGCGGCACCAGTTCCTTGTCCGAGCCGAGCCAGGCGACGGATTCGGGCGAGACCTCAAGCAGGTCGGCGATCAGCCGGGAGTTGGACAGCACATGGCAGAGCCGCTCGGCCGCCGCCGTCGAGTCCCGGAGCATGCCGAGGTACCAGTGGGTGGTGCCGAGGGCTTCACTGACCCGGCGGAAGGCCAGCAGGCCGCCGTCGGGGTCAACGCCCTCCGCGAGCCAGCCCAGCAGGATCGGAAGCAGCTGGCGCTGGAGTGCTGCGCGGCGGCTGACCCCCCCGGTGAGCGCTTCGATGTGGCGCATGGCTCCGGGGGGGTCGAGGTAGCCCAGCGCGGCGAGGCGCCCCTGCGCGGCTTCCGGGCTGAGCCTGGCTTCCTCGCTGCTGAGTGATGCGGCGGTGTTGAGCAGCGGGCGGTAGAAGATCCGCTCGTGCAGCTCGCGGACGGACCGCTTGGTTTTGCGCCAGGTTTCGACCAGGGCGTCGGGTTTGGGCCGTCCGCTGGAGAAGGGTCCGAGGACAGCTTTGGCGAGTGACCGCAGCGCGGCTTCCGAGACCGGCATGAGGTGGGTGCGGCGCAGCTGGAAGAGCTGGATCCGGTGTTCCAGCAGCCGCAGGTAGCGGTAGCAGCGGTCGAACTCGGCCGCGTCGGAGCGGCCGATGTAGCCGCCGGCGGACAGGGCGGCGATGGCCGAGGTGGTGTCGCGGCAGCGCAGGGTCTCGTCGGACTTGCCGTGCACCAGCTGCAGCAGCTGGACGGTGAATTCGACGTCCCGGAGTCCCCCGCGGCCCAGCTTGATCTGCCGCTGCTCCTCCTCGGCGGGGATGTGTTCGGTGACCCGGCGGCGCATCGACCGGACCGACTCCACGAAGCCTTCCCGGCCGGCGGAGGACCAGATCAGCGGCGCGACGGCGGCTTCGTAGCGGGCGCCGAGATCGGCGTCCCCGGCGATGGTCCGCGCTTTCAGCAGGGCCTGGAATTCCCAGCTCTCGGCCCAGCGGGCGTAATAGCTCTCGTGCGAGGCCAGGGTCCTGACCAGCGGCCCGGATTTGCCCTCCGGGCGCAGGTTCGCGTCGACCTCCCACAGCCCGGGTTCGCGGCCGACGGACATGATGGCCCGGGAGATGCCGGTGGCCAGTGCGGTACCGATCGTGTTGGCGCGCGGGTCATCGAGCCCGCCGGAATCGATGACGTAGATGACGTCGACGTCGGAGATGTAGTTGAGTTCGCGGGCACCGCATTTGCCCATGCCGATCACGGCCAGCCCGACGGCGGCCACCTCGCCGGCGCTGAAGTGCTCGGCGGCCTCGGCCCGGGAGACGGCCAGGGCGGCCTCGATCGCGGCGCCGGCGAGGTCCGCCAGTTCCGCGCCCGCAGCGGGCAGGAAGTCCAGCGGGTCGGCAGCGCAGAGGTCCTTGACGGCCAGTTCGACGAGGCCGCGCCGGTACTCGGTGCGGAGCGCCACGTAGCCGTCCTGGCCGGTCAAACCGGCCACCGGGCGGGCGGACTTCGGATCCGCCCGCACCGAGCGCAGCAGCCGGGCGCGCAGCCCGGCGGCGTCCGCGGCCCGCGGTTCGGGGCTGGCCGTCACCTCGAACGCGTCAAGATGTTCCGGGTGGCGGATCAGGAACTCACCCAGCGCCTCGGAGGCGCCCAGCACCCGGTACAGGGGCTCACTGCGTTCCAGCTCCGCGACCGCCAGCTTCCGCAGGTCCGGGTGCTTTTCAATCAGCCGGACGAGGGACTGCAGCGCCGTATCCGGGTTCGCGGCGAGCTGCAGCCCGGCGAAGAGGACGTCCTCGTCCAGGCCCTCCAGCTCCGGGGCAGCCAGGAACCGTTCGCCCTTTTCCAGATCGCTGAAACCGGCCGCAATCAGGCGACGTGCCAGGCTCACCCGGGCCGCCTAAAGGATGCCGAGGTTGCGCTGCAGCTCGTAAGGCGTGACCTGGAGACGGTAGTCCTGCCACTCGGCGCGCTTGTTGCGCAGGAAGTGTTCGAACACCTGCTCGCCGAGGATCTGCGGCATGAGTTCGGAGTCCTCCATCGAGCGGATGGCATCGTGCAGACTGGCCGGAAGCGGGTCATGGCCCATCGCGCGGCGCTCGGCCGAGCTCAGCGACCAGATGTCGTCCTCGGCGGCGGCGGGGAGCTGGTAGCCCTCCTCGATGCCCTTCAGCCCGGCACCGAGCAGAACGGCGTAGGCCAGGTAGGGGTTGGCCGCCGAGTCGATGCCGCGGTATTCGATCCGCGCCGACTGGCCCTTGCCGGGCTTGTAGAGCGGGACGCGGACCAGGGCGGACCGGTTGTTGTGGCCCCAGCTGAGGTAGCTGGGGGCTTCTCCCCCGCCCCAGAGCCGCTTATAGGAGTTCACGAACTGGTTGGTCACCGCGGTGAACTCCGGCGCGTGCTTGAGGATCCCGGCAATGAACTGCCGGGCCGTCTCGGAGAGCTGGAACTCGGCGCCGGCCTCATAGAAGGCGTTCGTGTCGCCCTCGAAGAGGGAGAAGTGGGTGTGCATGCCCGAGCCCGGGTGCGCCGTAAACGGTTTCGGCATGAAGGTGGCGTAGGTGCCCTGCTGCAGCGCGACTTCCTTGATCACGGTGCGGAACGTCATGATGTTGTCTGCGGTCTGCAGCGCATCGGCGTAGCGCAGGTCGATTTCGTTCTGGCCGGGGCCGGCCTCGTGGTGGCTGAATTCGACCGAGATGCCGACCGATTCCAGCATGGTCACGGCCGTGCGGCGGAAGTCCTGTGCCACGCCGCCCGGAACGTGGTCGAAGTAGCCGCCCTCGTCCACCGGGACCGGGGAACCGTCGGGACCCGGCTGCTGGGACTTGAGCAGGTAGAACTCGATCTCGGGGTGGGTGTAGCAGGTGAAGCCCATGTCCGCGGCTTTGGCCAGGTTGCGCTTGAGGACGTTGCGGGGATCAGCCGCGGAGGGTTCGCCGTCGGGCGTCAAAATGTCGCAGAACATCCGCGACGTCGCCTCGGTCTCGCCGCGCCAGGGCAGGATCTGGAAGGTGGCCGGGTCCGGCTGGGCCAGCATGTCCGATTCGAAAACGCGGGCCAGGCCCTCGATGGAGGAGCCGTCAAATCCCAGGCCCTCCTCGAAAGCGCCTTCCACTTCGGCCGGGGCCAGCGCCACCGACTTCAGCGAGCCGACGACGTCGGTGAACCACAGCCGCACGAACCGCACATCGCGCTCTTCGATCGTCCGCAGGACAAACTCTTGCTGGCGGTCCATACTGGCCTCTTTCCGGTTCTTCGTCCGTGCCCGGGCCCGTCGTGCATGGTCCCGCGGCTGCTCACGATTCACTTTACTAACCATTGCCACCGATTGCCGAAGCGGCCGCCGCGCGTAACCCAGCGTTAACACGGGGAACCCGAAAATTGCCAACCCGGGAAACCCGAAAATTACCGCCCAAACGACGCTGCCCGGGCGGCGGCCCGGGTCGCGCCTGACGTGACTCATACGCCCACAGGATGGCGCCCGGTAGCTAGGACGCGCCGTATCGCACTACGCTCGTGCCATGGCCACAAGCACCAGCCCCGATTCCAGCATGCCCGCAGAACTAGCCGCCCCCTACGGCAACGGCCCGTCGGCCGCCGCAGTCCCCGCCGCTCCAGCCCGGAATCCGTCCGCGGACCCTGCCGCCGGTCCGTCCGCGGGCGCAGCCGCGGATGCTTCCAGCAGCGCGGAGGCCGGCGGCCGGAAGCCTGTGGCGAAGATCCGCACGCACCACCTGCACCAGGCGAAACTCAGTGGTGAACGCTTTGCCATGCTGACCGCCTACGACCAGTACACCGCGGAAATCTTCGACCAGGCCGGCATCGAGGTCCTCCTCGTCGGCGACTCGGCGTCCAACAACGTCTTCGGCAACGAAACCAGCCTGCCCGTCACCGTGGACGAACTGATCCCGCTCTGCCGCGCCGTGACCCGGTCGGCGAAGCGGGCCCTGGTCGTGGCGGATCTGCCCTTCGGCAGTTACGAGGTCTCCGTCCAGCAGGCGGTGGCGACCGGCGTCCGGTTCCTCAAGGAAGGACTCGCCCACGCGGTCAAGATCGAGGGCGGGAAGTTCTATGCCGAGACCGTCCGGGCCATGGTCCAGGCCGGCATCCCGGTGATGGCGCACATCGGGTTCACCCCGCAGAGCGAGCACGCCCTCGGCGGCTACCGCGTCCAGGGCCGCGGCGATGATGCCCAGCGGCTGATCGACGACGCCGTCGCCTTGGCCGACGCCGGAGCGTTCTGCGTGCTGATGGAGATGGTTCCGGCGGCGACGGCGGCAGCCGTGGACGCCGCCGTCGCGGTGCCCACCATCGGGATCGGCGCCGGCAACGCGACGACCGGGCAGGTGCTCGTGTGGCAGGACATGGCAGGCCTGCGCGGCGGCAGGATGGCCAAATTCGTGAAGCAGTACGCGGACCTGCGCACCTCCCTCAGCGACGCCGCGAAAGCCTACCGCGAGGACGTGCGCTCCGGCCAGTTCCCCGGCCCCGAGCACTCCTTCTAGGCCTCCGGGGGTGTTCCGGCGGCCTAGGCCTCCGGGGGTGTTCCGGCGGCGCCTTCGCTCTTGATGGCGGACACCTCGAACTCCAGCGTGACCTTGTCCGACACCAGCACGCCACCGGAGTCCAGGGCGGTGTTCCACTTGAGCCCGAACTCCTGGCGGTCGATTCGGCGGGAACCCTCGAAACCGGCCCGGAGGTTCCCCATGGGGTCCCGCTCGACGCCGATGAAGTCGATCGGGATCGAGATCTCCTTGGTGACGCCGCGGATGGTCACGTCCCCGCTGACAATGAAGTGGCTCTCGTCCACCTGGTCCACCCGGCTGCTCACAAATGTGATCTTCGGGTAATGGGGGGCGTCAAAGAAGTCGTTGGTCCGCAGGTGTTGGTCCCGGTCGGCATTGCGGGTGTCAATGCTCGCGACGTCGACAGTGAGCCGGACCTGCGAGCGTTCCGGGTTGTCGGCGTCGACCGTGATCAGGCCCTCGAAGTCGTTGAAGGCGCCGCGGACTTTGGTGACCATGGCGTGGCGGGTGGAAAAGCCGATTCGGGTGTGGGTCGGGTCGAACCGCCACTGCCCTCCGTGATCAGGCGAGACTTCGGGCATAGTCAGTCGTCCTCGCCCTTCTCCCAGACCTCATTGCGCGCCTTGACCTTTTCCAGGGCGTGTTCGGCTTCTTCCCTCGTCTTGTACGGGCCGATCAGCTGGCTCCAGTCGGACATGGCGTCCTCTTCAATCTCGTGCGTATTGACGTTGTACCAGTACTCCGGCATCGATGCTCCTCAGCTCTCAGGGTTGCGCCCCGGCACCCCGGCGGGATGCGGAGCGCTGCCGAACGCCGCTATTGGTTTCCACGGGATCTTTCCACTTCTGTTTCCTGGCCTTCGGCAGGGGCTTATATGATCAATGTATGCCTTCTCTAGCCTCGACCGCACCCATCGGCACTCTGGTTCCGGGAGCGGTCAGTCCGCAGCTTCCCGTTCCGGCATCGATCCCCCGCCCGGAGTATGTGGGCAAACCGGGACCCGCGAAGTTCACCGGTTCGGAAGTGAAGACGGCGGAGACCATCGAGAAGATCCGCATCGCCTCACGGATTGCCGCCCAGGCCATCGTTGAGGTCGGCAAGCACATCCGGCCCGGCGTCACCACCGACGAACTGGACCGGGTCGGCCACGAATTCCTGCTCGACCACCACGCCTACCCGTCCACTCTCGGCTACCGCGGCTTCCCCAAATCGCTGTGCTCGTCGCTGAACGAGGTCATCTGCCACGGCATCCCGGACAGCACCGTCGTCAGGGACGGGGACATCCTGAACATCGACATCACCGCGTATGTCGGCGGCGTGCACGGGGACACCAACTACACCTTCCTGGCCGGCGACGTCGACGAGGAGTCGCGGCTGCTCGTCGAGCGCACCCAGGAGTCCCTGGCCCGCGCCATCCGCGCCGTGGCCCCGGGCCGCGAGATCAACGTGATCGGCCGCACCATCGAGTCCTACGCCAAACGCTTCGGCTACGGCGTCGTCCGCGACTTCACCGGCCATGGCGTGGGCGAAGCTTTCCACACCGGCCTGATCATCCCGCACTACGATGCCGCCCCGGCCTACAATACGGTCATGGAGACCGGCATGGTCTTCACCATCGAACCGATGCTGACGCTCGGCACCGTGGACTGGGACATGTGGGCCGATGATTGGACTGTTGTGACCCGTGACCATAAACGCACCGCGCAGTTCGAGCACACCCTGCTCGTTACCGAGTCCGGTGCGGAGGTCCTGACGCTCCCCTGATTCGCGCACCACCAGAAGATCCCGGTCTTCGCCCGTCGGCCCTGGGCCGCACCCTCCTAGCCCCGCCCCCTGCCACGAACGGAACCGCATTGGCCACCAAGGACGAGAAGTCGAAGAAGAAGACCCCGCTGATTGGCATCGACATCGGCGGCACCGGGATCAAGGGCGGAATCGTCGACCTGAAAAAGGGCAAGCTGATTGGTGACCGCGTCCGCATCCCCACTCCGCAGCCCGCCACGCCCGAGTCCGTGGCGGAGGTCGTGGCCCAGGTGGTCGCCGAACTGTCCGCCCGGCCGGACGCGCCGGCCCCCGACTCGCCGGTGGGTGTCACCTTCCCCGGCATCATCCAGCACGGCGTGGTCCACTCCGCCGCCAACGTGGACAAGTCCTGGCTCGAAGTGGATATCGATGCCCTTCTCACGGCCCGTCTCGGCCGCCCGGTGGAGGTCATCAACGACGCCGACGCCGCCGGCCTCGCCGAGGCCCGCTTCGGTGCCGGCGAATCCGTGAAAGGGACGGTGCTGGTCATCACGCTCGGCACGGGGATAGGTTCGGCCTTCATCTTCGACGGCAAGCTTGTCCCCAATGCCGAGCTCGGTCACCTGGAAATCGACGGCTTCGACGCCGAGAGCAAGGCCTCGGCCGTGGCCCGTGAACGGGATGGTCTGAGCTGGGAAGAGTACAGCGTGCTGCTGCAGCGGTACTTCTCCCACGTGGAGTTCCTCTTTTCGCCGGAACTGTTCATCGTCGGCGGCGGCATCTCGAAGCGCGCGGACGAATACCTGCCGCGGCTGCAGCTGCGCACCCCCATCGTCCCGGCGGAACTGAAGAACGAGGCCGGTATCGTCGGCGCCGCCTTCGAGATCGCGCTGAAACACAAACTGACCAAGTAGCACACTTGAGCTATCACTCCGGGTCGTTCTGACGGTTGGGAACAACCCGGAGTGATAGCTCATTGTCTGGCTGGTGCCGGTGGCGGCCGCGGCTTCCCCTCCGCTGCCGCCACCGGAGTCTGTAGGACCGGCGCCGCTGAACGCTGCTAGAGCGGGCTCTTGTGCTGGCTCGTGCCGTCGCGTTCCGCGGTCTCGGCCTCGTGCCGGAGCAGCGAAATGGCGGCTTCGAAATCCTCGAGGGATTCGAAGGCCTGGTAAACGCTGGCGAAGCGCAGGTACGCGACCTCGTCGAGTTTCTGGAGCGGATTGAGGATGGCCAAACCGACCTCATGGGCGTCGATTTCCGCGGCGCCGGAGGCCCGGATGGTCTCTTCGACTTCCTGGGCAAGCATGGCCAGGTCGTCCTCGGTGACGGGACGGCCCTGGCAGGCCTTGCGCACGCCGTTGATGACCTTGCTGCGGCTGAAGGGCTCGCCGACCCCGGACCGCTTGATCACGGTGAGGCTGGTGGTCTCGACGGTGGTGAAGCGGCGGCCGCACTCCGGGCACTGCCGGCGGCGCCTGATGGCTGAGCCGTCATCGGCCATCCGGCTGTCCACCACGCGGGAGTCAGGGTTGCGGCAAAACGGGCAGTACATGTCGTTTCATCCCCTGTCGGCAGGCTGGCGAGCAAGACGCCGGAGAACACCGGCGGTCCGTCGGAGCAGTTGGCTCCGAAATCAGTTTACGACTAGATATGGCCGAATAACAAGCCTGTAATTACTACATGTTGTGGTCAGGAGCCTTCGGCGAACCGTGCGGTGACGGCCTCGCCGTGCGCCGGAAGGTCCTCCGCACCGGCCAGGCTCAGGATGTGCCCGCTGACTTCCTGCAGGGCCGCGCGCGAATAGTTGACGACCTGGATGGCGCGCAGAAACGTCGTCACGTTCAGTCCGGAGGAAAATGCTGCAGTGCCGCTGGTCGGCAGCACGTGGTTGGAACCGGCGCAGTAGTCGCCCAGGCTGACGGGGCTGTAGTCCCCCACGAAGATCGCCCCGGCGCTGCGGATCCGGCCCGCCACGCCGGCCGCGTCCGCGGTCATGATTTCGAGGTGTTCGGCTGCGTAGGCGTTGCACGCGGCGATGCCCTGCTCGAGGGTGTCCACCAGGACGACACCGGACTGCGGCCCGGAGAGCGCCTCGCGGACCCGCGCACTGTGCTTCGTTGCTGCCGCCTGGCGGTCCAGTTCCACCCGGACGGCCGCGGCGAGGGCCACGGAATCGGTGATCAGCACGGACGCGGCGTTGGGGTCGTGCTCGGCCTGGCTGATCAGGTCGGCTGCGACCAGGGCCGGCTGCGCCGTGGCGTCGGCGAGGATGGCAATCTCGGTGGTGCCGGCCTCGGAGTCAATGCCCACAACACCCTTGACCAGGCGCTTCGCGGTGGCGACGAAAACATTGCCGGGGCCGGTGACGACGTCGACCGGGTCCAGTCCGGCGGCTTCCGCCGCGGAGGGGATGCCGTAGGCGAAAGCCGCGATGGCCTGGGCGCCGCCGATCGCGTAGACCTCCTCGATCCCGAGCAGGCAGGCAGCGGCGAGGATGGTGGGGTGCGGCAGGCCGCCGAAGTCCTTCTGCGGCGGGGACGCAAGGGCGATGGATTCGACGCCGGCCGCGAGGGCCGGGACGACGTTCATGATCACGGAGGACGGGTAGACCGCCAGTCCGCCCGGGACGTAGAGGCCCACGCGCGCCACCGGAACCCAGTTCTGGCTGACGACGGCGCCTTCGCCGAACTCGACGTCGGTGTCCGCCGGGCGCTGGGCGTCGGCAAACCGCCGGGCGCGCCGGATGGATTCCTCCAGGGCAGCCCGCACAGCGGGATCAAGCCCGGCCAGGGCGTCCGTCAGCGCGTCGGCCGGGACGCGCGGGTGCGACTGTTCCACGCCGTCGAAGGTGCGGGCCAGCTCGCTGAGCGCCTCGAAACCCTGGGAGCGGACGGCGTCGATAATGTCCAGGACTTTCTGCTCGGCATCGGCCATGGTGCCGGCCTGGGCCCGGGGCACCGCCGCGCGGAGGCCGGCGAGCGTCAGCCGCTGGCCGCGCAGGTCAACGGTGCGGAAATCGACGCCGCCGGAAACCGGGGACGCAGGGGCGGCGGGCGCGGGGCTGTCAGCTGAAAGGGTCACCCTTCTATTTTACGTGCCGCCCGGCGGGTCACGTTCCCGTTACTTGGTGGCCGGGAATTCGGGGCCGGCCGGCGCCGGGGCGAAGACGGTGTTCAGGAAAATGGCCAGGGCCGCTGCGCTCGGCCAGATCGCCAGGACCGCGTAGGAGCGGAGGGAAAAGGCAATACTGGCACTGGCCGAGGTGTCCGCCGGCATTCCCCACCAGAGCCCACACACGACGCCGGTCCCCCATGCTGCAAGGGCGCCCAGGGCACCTGCACCCACGGACAGGAGAACGTCCCGGCCGGACGGCCCGTCGTGCTTGCTGCCGGAGGCGACCGCTCCGGAAATGCAGCCGGCGAGCAGGAACAGGCCGGCCAGCACCAGATCCCGCGGCAGCCACCCTTCCGTGTTGCCGCCGCTGCGCAGTTCCGGGTTGCCGGAGAGAAGATTCAGGCCGGAGGGCGCAAGCAGCCACCACAGCAATCCGACCGGAACGCCGGCGGCGGCGATGACAGCAGCCTTCCGCCACGGTGTCGCGCCGGCGGATGCCCCGGGCCCGGGATCGGGCCCTTGCCCGGGCCCGTGCCCGGGATCGGGCCGGCCGCCCTGCCGGGCATCCTGCTGGAACTGGCCGTGCACTGCGGGATGCGTCATGCAACAAACCTTAACAAGCTTTCCGCCGGCCGGGCGCCTCACGCCGCGGGTCCCCGGATGACGTGCCACATGACGCCAGGGGGTAAACAAGTACCGCGCCCGATCCAAGGCGCAATACGCTGGCAGGGTAGGACTATCACACACGTGCAGCAGGGAGTTGGATCGCAGTGGCGACAGAGGATCAAGCCTTCGAAGGAACCTTCAGGGAGATGTTCCGCCGGCATGCGGCTGGCGTGGCCATCATCACCGCCAACTTCAACGGGGTCCCCGTCGGCTTCACGGCGACGTCTGTGGCCTCGCTTTCGGCGAAGCCGCCCCGGTTCACCTTCAACATGGCCCGCACCTCCAGTTCCTGGCCGGCGGTGGCCAACACCACGTACATCGGGGTGCACATGCTGGGGCTGGACAACCAGGATCTTGCCGACCGCTTTGCCCGGACCAGCAACCGCTTCGAGGGCGATCACTGGGCGCTCGGACCGCATGAGGTGCCGATCCTGAAGGACGTCGCCGGCTGGCTGATCGGGAAGGTCCAGATGCGGCTCTCGTTCGAGAACAACGCCGTGGTGGTGGTCGAGGTCGTCGAGGGTGCGGTGGGCGCGGACGGGGCTCCCCTGTTGTACCACTCGGGCTCCTACGGCCAGCCCGTCCCGCTGGACTACGAGATCTGAACCCTCACCAGGGCAGCTGAACTCCGGAACCCAGCTCCATAAAGCGCGGACCGGTCGAACTGGCCAGGTTGATTTCCCGCAGGAGCTCGGCCGCTGCGGCCGCGGGGTCCTTGGCGGCTCCGTTGCGGCCCATCCCCGTCTTGAGAATTCCGGGATGCACCGACCAGACGTCGAGCCGGTCACCGAACTCCTCATGCAGGCTCAAGGTCAGCATGTTCAGCGCAGACTTGGAGAGCCGGTAGCTGTAACTCGTGCCGAACCCGGCAAACTCCCCGGCCGCCTGCAGGGCAGCGGATCCCAACCGCGAGGAGACGTTGACGACGAGGGGACGGCGCGGACCTGTGTCCGGCGCGAACAGTCCGGCCAGACACGCCTGAGTGACCCGGATGGCGCCGCCCACGTTATTGTTCAGCGATGCAGCCAGGTCATCGGGGTCAAGGTCGCCAAGAGCGTTTTGCCTGCTGCCGATGGCGGCATTGTTGACGACGACGTCGAGGTTCACTCCGGCGAGTACGTCCGCCACCGGCCCCGGGCACGGACGGGAAATGTCCCACTCAAGGTAGCGCACCGCCGCGTGCCGGTTTGAGATCACAGTGCTGCGCGGGGGTCCCAGTCTGCCGCCCGGCGCCGACACGGGCCTAGTTGTCCAGGCAGGTCGGGCCGAGGAGCACCTTCAGGTCCCCGAACAGTGAGGGGCTGGGGTTAACCCGCAGGTGGACGGGCAGGCCCATGATCTCCACCCGGGAGTCGCCCTGCAGGTGCAGCCGGACCTCGGACTTGCCGCGGTGGGTCCGCAGCACGTCGCCGAGCTCGGTCACGACGGCCTCGGTCGCCTTGTGGGTCTGCATGGTAATCACCAGCGGGCCGTTCAGGCCCTCGCTGAGGTCCGGGACGGAGAGTTCCATGCAGTTCAGCGCGACGGCGCCGTCGTCGCGGCGCTGCAGCCGTCCCTTGACGACGACGATGAGGTCCTCTGCCAGCACCGAGGCGATGGGCCCGTAGACCTGGCCGAAGAACATGACCTCGACGGATCCGCCGAGGTCCTCGATCTCGGCACGGGCGTAGGCGTTGCCGCTGGCCTTCGCGATCCGCCGGCTCAGCGAGGTGATCATTCCCGCGATGGTGACGATGGCGCCGTCGTGCGGTCCGTCCTCGGCGATGAGCGTGGTGATGGACTGGTCGGCGTGCTGGCTCAGGACCCCTTCGAGGCCCTGAAGCGGGTGGTCCGAGACGTAGAGGCCCAGCATGTCCCGCTCGAAGGAGAGTTTGTCCTTTTTCTCCCATTCGGGCAGGTCAGGGATTTCGATGCTGAGGGAGGCCTCGGATTCGGCCTCGTCGAACCCGGCGAAGAGGTCGAACTGGCCGATCGCCTCGTTGCGCTTGAGGGTGATGACCGAGTCGATGGCTTCTTCGTGGATCATGGCCAGGGCGCGCCGGTGGTGATTGAGCGAGTCGAAGGCGCCGGCCTTGATCAGCGACTCGATGGTCCGCTTGTTGCACACCACGGCGGGGACTTTCACCAGGTAGTCCTTGAAGGACGTGTAGGCGCCTTCCTTTTCGCGCGCGGCCACCATGGCCTCGACGGCGTTGACGCCGACGTTGCGGATGGCACCCATGCCGAAACGGATGTCGGTGCCGACCGGGGTGAAGTTCAGCGCTGACTCGTTGACGTCCGGCGGCAGCACGGTGATGCCCATCCGCCGGCATTCGTTGAGGTAGATCGCCGATTTGTCCTTGTCGTCGCCGACGCTGGTGAGCAGGGCGGCCATGTATTCCGGCGCGTAGTGCGCCTTCAGGTACGCCGTCCAGTACGAGATCACGCCGTACGCGGCCGAGTGCGCCTTGTTGAAGGCGTAGTCGGAGAAGGGCAGCAGGATGTCCCAGAGGGTCTTGACCGCGGCCATCGAGTAGCCGTTGTCCTGCATGCCCTGGGAGAAGCCGGCGAACTGCTTGTCCAGTTCCGATTTCTTTTTCTTGCCCATGGCGCGGCGCAGGATATCGGCCTGGCCCAGGGTGTAGCCGGCGAGCTTCTGCGCCACGGCCATGACCTGCTCCTGGTACACGATCAGCCCGTAGGTCCCGCCGAGGATCTCGGAGAGCGGTTCCTCCAGCTCCGGGTGGATCGGGATGACGTCCTGGATTTTGTTCTTGCGCAGGGCGTAGTCGGTGTGCGCGTTGGCGCCCATGGGCCCGGGCCGGTAGAGGGCCAGGACGGCGGAGATGTCTTCGAAGTTGTCAGGCTTCATCAGCTTGAGCAGGGACCGCATCGGGCCGCCGTCGAGCTGGAACACGCCGAGGGTGTCGCCGCGGGCCAGCAGCTCGTAGGACGCCGCGTCGTCCAGTTCCAGGGCTTCCAGGTCGAGGTCGATCCCGCGGTTCATTTTGATGTTTTCCAGGGCGTCGGAAATGATCGTCAGGTTCCGCAGGCCCAGGAAGTCCATCTTGATCAGGCCGAGGCCCTCGGACGTCGGGTAGTCGAACTGCGTGATGACCTGGCCGTCCTGGAAACGGCGCATGACCGGGATGACGTCGATGATGGGGTCCGAGGACATGATGACGCCGGCCGCGTGCACACCCCACTGGCGTTTCAGGCCCTCGATGCCGAGCGCCGTCTCGAACACCTTGGCGGCTTCGGGGTCCGTGGCGATCAGCTGGCGGAAGTCCGCGGCCTCGCTGTAGCGCTTGGAGTCCTTGTTCTGGATGTCGGCCAGCGGGATGTCCTTGGCCATCACGGCCGGCGGCAGCGCCTTGGTCAGCGTCTCGCCCATGCTGAACGGGTAGCCCAGCACACGCGAGGAGTCCTTGAGGGCCTGCTTGGTCTTGATGGTGCCGTAGGTGACGATCATCGCGACGCGTTCGTCACCGTATTTGCGGGTGACGTAGTCGATGACCTCGGAGCGGCGCCGGTCATCGAAGTCGACGTCGAAGTCAGGCATGGAGACGCGGTCCGGGTTGAGGAAGCGCTCGAAGATCAGGCCGTGGTGCAGCGGATCGAGGTCGGTGATGCGCATGGCATAGGCCACCATGGAGCCGGCGCCGGAGCCACGGCCGGGGCCCACCCGGATGCCGTTGTTCTTGGCCCAGTTGATGAAGTCGGCCACAACCAGGAAGTAGCCGGGGAACCCCATCGAGGTGATGACGCCGAGTTCGTAGTCGGCCTGGGTGCGGACCTTGTCCGGGATGCCCTTGGGGTAGCGGTACTGGAGTCCCTTGTCGACTTCCTTGACCAGCCACGACGTTTCGTCCTCGCCCTCCGGGCAGGGGAACCGGGGCATGTAGTTGGCTCCGGTGTTGAACGACACTTCGCAGCGCTCGGCGATCAGGAGCGTGTTGTCGCATGCCTCCGGGTGGTCGCGGAACAGCTCCCGCATTTCCTGCGGTGACTTCAGGTAGTACCCGCTGCCGGAGAAGGCGAAGCGGGAGCCGCCGTTGTCGTACGTCGGTTCCAGGAGGGTGGAACCGGACTGGATGGCCAGCAGGGCCTCGTGCGCCTTCGCGTCGTGCTCGTGTGTGTAGTGCAGGTCGTTGGTGGCCACCAGGGGCAGGTTCAGTTCCTTGGCCAGCCGCAGCAGGTCCCCGGTGACGCGCCGCTCGATGTCCAGGCCATGGTCCATGATTTCGCAGAAGTAGTTCTCGGCGCCGAAGATGTCGCGGAATTCGGCGGCCGCCGCCACGGCCTCCCGGTATTGGCCGAGCCGGAGCCTCGTCTGGACCTCGCCGGACGGGCAGCCGGTCGTGGCGATCAGCCCTTCGGAGTAGGTGTTCAGCAGCTGGCGGTCCAGCCGGGGCCATTTGCCGAAGACCGAGTCCAGTGAGGCGATCGAGGAGGCCCGGAACAGGTTCCGCATGCCCACATTGTTGTAGCTGAGCAGGGTCATGTGGGTGTAAGCGCCGCCGCCGGAGATGTCGTCCTTGCGCTGGTTCTCCTCGCCCCACCGGATACGGGTCTTGTCCGTGCGGGCGGTCCCGGGAGTGACATATGCCTCGACGCCGATGATCGGCTTGATGCCCTGGTCCGTGGCCCGCTTCCAGAAATCGAAGGCGCCGAACAGGTAGCCGTGGTCTGTGGTGGCGAGGGCCGGCATGCCAAGCCGCTCGGTTTCGTCGAACAGTTCACCGAGCCGGGCGGCGCCGTCCAGCATCGAGTACTCGGTGTGGTTGTGGAGATGGACAAACGAGTCGTTGCTGGAAGTCACCGAACCATTCTAGTGCCGCGCACCGACCTTTCCGCGCGGCACTCCGCCCGGCCTCCGATTGGACCGGTCCAACCGGAGGCTGATCAGGCTGGTCAGGCCTGACCGGACTCCAGGACCTCCAGCGCGTAGCGCAGATCCTGCGGGTACTCGCTGGTGACGGTGACCTTCTCACCGGTCCGGGGATGGTCGAAGGACAGCTGCCGGGCGTGCAGCCACTGCCGGGTGAGCCCCAGGGTGGCGGCGAGCCGCGGGTCCGCGCCATAGGTCAGGTCGCCGGCGCAGGGGTGGCGCAGGGCCGAGAAGTGGACCCGGATCTGGTGGGTGCGGCCGGTCTCCAGGTGCACTTCCACCAGCGAGGCCTTCCCGAACGCCTCGAGGACCTCGTAGTGCGTGATGGAGTCACGGCCGTCCTCGATCACCGCGAATCGCCAGTCGTGGCCCGGATGCCGGCCGATCGGCGCGTCAATCGTCCCGGCCAGCGGGTCGGGCAGGCCCTGGACGACGGCGTGGTAGACCTTGTCCACGGTGCGTTCCTTGAAGGCGCGCTTGAGCGCCGTGTAGGCCCGTTCCGTCTTGGCGACCACCATCACTCCGGAGGTTCCGACGTCGAGTCGGTGGACGATGCCCGCGCGCTCCTGTGAACCGGAGGTCGAGATCCGGTAGCCGAGGCCTGCGAGGCCGCCGACGACGGTGGGTCCCACCCAGCCCGGTGAGGGATGGGCCGCCACACCGACCGGTTTGTCGATGACCACAAACTCGTCATCGTCCAGCAGGATTTTCAGGCCTTCCACGACTTCCTCCACGATTTCCAGGGGGTCCCGGCGTTCCGGGACGACGACGTCGAGCACGGCGCCGGGGGCAAGTTTGAGCGACTTTCCGACCGTTTTGTTCTTGCTGAGGACGTTGCCCTCGGCGATCAGTGTGGCGGCCTGTGAGCGGGAGATGTCCATGAGTTTCGCCAGTCCGGCATCCACCCGGGTCCCGGCCAGCTCATCCGGGACCACGAAGCGGAACGATGACGCAGCGGCAGCCGGCTTTCCGCCCGTGGCGGCGGGCTCGTCGACGTCGTCGATGTCTTCCGGAACAGTGTCCTCGGGCAGGATGTCCGCCGGCAGCACGCCGCCTGGCATCAGGTCCTCCGGCGTCGCGTCATCCGGGGTTGTGTGGCCGGGCGCAGGGTCCTTAGGAGTCATGTTTGACGGTTTCCTTCGTCAGGCGCGTGCCGTCCAGGGCGATCCCGCGCAGCGTGAGCAGGCAGATAATCACGACAGAGGACACGACGGCGGAGTCGGCGATGTTGAAGATCGCGAAGTTGGGGAGCTGGATGAAGTCCACGACATGGCCCATCGCGAAGGAGGGCTCGCGGAACAGCCTGTCGGTGAGGTTGCCCAGCGCGCCGCCGAGCAGCAGGCCAAGGGCCAGCGCCCACCAGAGCGAGCCCAGTTTCCGCAGCTGCAGCAGAATGGCGATGGAGACGGCGGTCATGATGATGGTGAACACCCAGGTGACGTTTTCGCCGATCGAGAAGGCGGCGCCGGAGTTCCGGATGTAGTACCAGTGCAGCAGCGGGGGAAATACGGGGATCCGCTCCCCCTCGGTCATGGTGCTGGTGACCCACAGTTTCGTCAGCTGGTCAAAGACGTAGGCGAACGCCGCCAGGCCGAAGAATACGGCGAGCAGCTGTACCCGGGGCGGCCGCGGGCGGGCGGGCTCCGCGGGCTCTGCCCGGGCTGGCCCGGTCCGGGCGGGCTCAGCGGGCTGCGTGGCATCGGGTGAGGGTGCGTCTGTCATAGGACTTTCGTTGACGAGCCAGTGCGGCGACTGGGTGCTGGGTGCTGGGTGCTCGGGTCACGGCCGCCGGCGGACCCGCGGTTAATGACAAAAGCCGGCGGCCGAGGAATCCTCAGCCACCGGCTTTCAGAATACTTGCTTAATGCCTAGCTGGTGGCTTCGACCTCAGGGGCCGCCACGGAGCCGCGGGCATCCAGATCGCGCAGCTGGCCTTCGATGTAGGCCTTCAGGCGTGACCGGTAGTCGCGCTCGAAGCCGCGGAGCTGCTCGACCTTGCGTTCCAGCACGGAGCGCTGCTGTTCGAGGGCACCGAGGATCTTGCGGGACTTCTCTTGGGCGTCGTTGACGAGGCTGCTGGCCTCAATCTGCGCTTCGGCGATGATCTTGTCGCGCTGCTGCTGGCCGTCCGCGACGTGCTTGTCGTGCATCTGCTGCGCCATGGCGAGCAGGCCTGCAGCGGACTCGGCTGCCGGGGTGGCAGCGACGCGTGCCGGGGCAGCTGCCTGCTCGGTTTCCTTCTTCTTGGCAACTTCGGCGGCCTTGGCGGCTTCAGCAGCCTTGGCCTCGGCTTCTGCCTTGGCGCGGTCGTCCTTGTCGGCCTTGACGGGCGCCGGAACCTTTTCCACGACGGGCGCCGCGGCGGCGGAACTGGCAGGCGTGCCGGCGCCCAGTTCGGCGAGCTTCTTGCGAAGCTCGTCGTTCTCCTGGTTCAGGCGTCGCAGTTCAACGACGATTTCGTCCAGGAAGTCATCAACTTCATCCTGGTCGTATCCTTCGCGGAACTTGGTCGGCTGAAAGCGCTTGTTGACAACGTCTTCTGGCGTCAAAGCCATCTGGTCACCTCGTTGGTCTAGTTAGTCAGTAGGCCTTCCGGCCGTCAAAACTACGGTACCTAAATATGGTCTGGTTCCTCTAATTCAACACCGCAGTGTCAAACCGGAGTTTCTAAATGTTTCGGGCCGCGGACAGGTCCGCCGCCCACTACGCCGAGATCGACTGGGAAAACGCCAGGGAGCGGGTTGCGTTCATGGCGATTGTGACTGCCACGAACAGCAAAAGGAAGCCGAGGTCCAGTGAAATCCCCCCGAGCCGCAGCGGCGGGATGAGCCGCCGGAGCAGTTTGAGGGGCCGGTCTGTGACGGCATACACAGCGTGGGCCGTGACGAGGGCCGCGCCGCGCGGGCGCCACCCGCGTGCGAACATCTGCACCCAGTCGAAGACCAGCCGAATGATGAGGGCTACCAGGAACAACAGCAAGGCGATATAGACAAGTCCGAAAACAATTCCCATGAGCTAACTCATATCTCCGTGTTCATTCCGGATACCGCAGTGTCCTCTTGATAGTTACGCCTCTATTTCAACACGGATATTTCAGCAAGGATGCCAGAGCGGGTGGCCCGGTCTGGCATCCTTGCAGAAATCGTCGACTAGCTCTGGTTGAAGAAGGCGGCCTGGGTCTCGCTGATCTTCTTGTCATCGCCGATGACTTCAACGTACGACGGCGACAGCAGGAAGACCTTGTTGGTCACCCGTTCGATGCTGCCACGAAGACCAAAGACCAGCCCGGCTGAGAAGTCCACGAGCCGCTTTGCGTCCGCCTCACCCATGTCCGTGACGTTCATGATGACGGGGATTCCGTCACGGAAGCTTTCGCCAATGAGCTTGGCATCGTTGTAGGACCGCGGGTGGATCGTGGTGATCTGGCGGAGTCCGGTGTGCTCGTCGCGGCTCGACGCCGCTCGCTTAATGGGTGTCACAGGTGCGCGATATTCCTCTTCAGCGGCGTAGGGCTCTTCCCTGGGGGCCTCGCGGACGGGCGCCGGTGCGCGGCGTTCCTCGCGGTCATGCTCCATGGAATCGTCCTCATCCTTATGCGATGTTTGGTGCTCGGACTCGTAATGTTCGTCGCCATCGGCGAGCCCAAGATAGATCATTGTCTTGCGCAGAGCGCCGGCCATGGTCGACTCCTAATCGTGTCCGTCAGCGGGCCGATCAATGACTAAGCAGCCTTGGAATCCCCGCCATTACCTTCCAATACGTTGAACCTACCGCAACGCCGGACGCGGTCCGAGAATATCGGACCCAATCCGTAGGTGTGTCGCACCGAACCGGATGGCCTGTTCCAGGTCCTGGCTCATGCCGGCGGAGATTCCCTTGGCCTCGGGATGGTCAACGGTGAGACGGGCGGAAAGCTCCGCGAGCTTCTCAAATGCCGGGGCCGGGTCGGCGCCGAAGGGGGCGACAGCCATGAGGCCGGCAAGCCGGAGTCCGGCCGATTCAGCCAGCTGCCCGGCCAGCGCCGGGACGTCCGCCGGAAGGGCACCACCGCGGTTCCCACCTGCGTCTTCGTCCAGGCTGACCTGGATGAAGCAGTCCAGCGGTGCCCGTCCGGTGCGTTCCTGTTCGGCGGACATGGCTTTGGCCAGGGCGCCGGCCAGCTGGAGCCGGTCGACGGAGTGCACGGCGTCGGCGTACTTAACGACGGACTTGGCTTTGTTGCTCTGGAGTTGGCCGATGAAGTGCCAGTGCAGCCCTAAACTTCCCAGCGCGCCCGCCTTCTCCGCGGCTTCCTGGTCCCGGTTCTCCCCGACGTCCGTGATGCCCAGCAGGGCGAGCCTCCGGACATCGGCGGCGGGGTGGAATTTCGTCACGACGATCAGCCGGGGCGGCAGGTCCTGCCGTCCGGCGGCCGCGACGGCGCCGTCGATGCGCCGCTGGACGGCGGCCAGCCGGTCCCGGAGCTGTTCCAGCCGGGGATCGGATTGCCCATCCGCGGTCTCCTGCCCGTTCAGCTGCCCGTCCGCGGGTTCCCGCCCGTTCATCTGCTCATTCACCGGGCCGCACACCCGCCGTCGCGGCAACCGTCCACACCAGTCCGGCGAACCTGCCGGTGTGCCGGTCACGGCGGTAGGAGAACAGGTTTTCGTCTTCGAGGGTGCAGTTGCCGGAGTACTCGACCCGGACATCCGCGTCGCCCAACTGGCTGCGGACGGCGGCCGGCAGGTCCAGACCCGGCGTGCCCCGGGAGGTGGTGCACCAGGCTGCAGGCACCTCGGCGGACACGTCCGCCCGCATCTCCCCGGGGACTTCATAGCATCCGCCGCAGACGGACGGGCCAATCCAGGCGCTGACCCTCCCAGCGCCAAGTCCGCGCATCCGGGCCACGGCGGCCGGGACGACGCCGGATGCAACACCCGGGCGCCCGGCGTGCACGACACCCAGGACGGGGACCTCCCCGGCGGCCCGGTCCCCCAGCAGGACGATCGGTACACAATCGGCCACCATCACGGCCAGGGGTTCACCCAGGGACACCATCGCATCGGCGGTCGGGGCGGCGCCGGCCTCGGCCTCGGCCTCCGCCTCCGCCTCCGCCTCCGCCAGGGTACCGCCAGCCGACGCGTCGCCAATGCCGGCTACCGCATTGCCGTGGACCTGGTTCATGTACTGGAAGCGCGTGCCGCCCAGCCCCACGGCCGCTTCGAGGGCGCCGCGCCGGAGCCGGACGCTGGCCGGGTCGTCGCCGACATGGAGCGCCAGGTTGCCGGCGGAGGCGTCGGTGAAGGCCACCCAGACGCCGGGCCGGACTTCCGCCCGCCAGGAGAACACTCAGAACACCGCCAAACTTGTTTGCAGAACTTCGATCCTACGAGAAAGCACCATGGCACGGCCATCCGGCAGTGCCATGGTGCTGCAGGACCTACTTGAGGAAGTCAGGGACATCCAGGTCGTCGGAGTGGCGGCCGGAGAGGTCCGGTTCCACCACCGAGGGCAGGTCGACGTCGAAGCCTGAGTCGGCCGGGACTGCGGACGGGCGCTGCTGGCCCCAGCCGCCATACCCGGAGGCACCGACCGTGGCGTGCAGCGGCTGGACCTGGGCCGAGGCCGGAGCCTGGACCGGGGCGGGGGCAGCGGCGGGCGCCGCCGGGCGCTGCGGCGCCGACTGCGGAAGGGACTGGTCCATGGACGGCGAGGTGGCCTTGACGTCGTCGAAGCCGGCCGCGATAACCGTCACGCGGGCTTCATCGCCGAGGGCGTCGTCGATGACCGCGCCGAAGATGATGTTCGCCTCGGGGTGGGCGACTTCCTGGACCAGGCGGGCCGCCTCGTTGATCTCGAAGAGTCCCAGATCCGAGCCGCCCTGGATGGACAGCAGGACACCGTGGGCCCCGTCGATCGATGCTTCAAGCAGCGGGGAGGCGATCGCCAGTTCGGCGGCCTTGACGGCGCGGTCTTCGCCGCGTGCCGAACCGATGCCCATCAGCGCCGAACCTGCGCCCTGCATCACGGACTTGACGTCGGCGAAGTCGAGGTTGATCAGGCCGGGCGTGGTGATCAGGTCGGTGATGCCCTGGACACCGGACAGCAGGACCTGGTCGGCCGAGCGGAAGGCGTCCAGGACGGAGACGTTGCGGTCACTGATGGACAGCAGGCGGTCATTGGGGATGACGATCAGCGTGTCGACTTCGTCGCGCAGGGCGTCGATGCCGGCCTCGGCGGAGCCTGCGCGGCGGCGGCCCTCGAAGGTGAAGGGTCGGGTGACGACGCCGATGGTCAGCGCGCCGAGCGAGCGGGCGATGCGGGCGACGACGGGCGCGCCGCCGGTACCGGTGCCGCCGCCTTCGCCGGCGGTGACGAAGACCATGTCAGCGCCGCGCATGACCTCTTCGATTTCTTCGGCGTGGTCCTCGGCGGCCTGCCTGCCGACGTCCGGGTTCGCGCCGGCTCCGAGGCCGCGGGTCAACTCACGCCCGATGTCGAGCTTGACGTCTGCATCGCTCATCAACAATGCCTGGGCATCGGTGTTGACGGCGATGAATTCGACGCCGCGAAGACCCACCTCGATCATGCGGTTGACTGCGTTCACGCCACCGCCGCCGATGCCGACGACCTTGATGACGGCCAAGTAATTCTGCGGAGCTGCCACGTTACGTGTCCCTTGTTCGTGTTCTGTTGCGAAACTGTTGGAGTCGGGCTTGAAGGTTTGAACCCTAACCTTCGACTTGAAGGTTATAGTTATGTCAAGTAACTCATGCAGTGACGCTATTTCCTATGTAGATGACATTCAATTACCGGGCCCGCGTGTCGCGGTATTACCGGCAAAATGGCACCGGCCAAGTGATTGACGGCTATCGGGTGACCGGGTGCCGGGGCACGCTGACATCGTAGATCCGGACCGGGTTTTTCGGGTCCGCGGGAGCCTTCAACAAGGCCGCCAGGACCTTGGCCTTGAGCTCCTTCTCCCCCGCGTTGCCCCAGACGATCGTCTGGCCGTCCACCAGCTTGAGCTCCACGGCATCCACGGATTTGGCCGAGGCGTTGGAGAGCCTGGCAAGCACATCGGCGGGCAGCGCCCCCAGCACTCCGGTGATGGCATGGAAGAGGTCCTGGGGCAGGGTGCCGCCTCCGCCGTCAATGACCGGAAGCAGCGTCGACGCCGGGTCCGCGGTATCGCTAAGCTTCACGCCGTCGACGTCGACCAGCTGGTGCGCGTCGCCCTGCTTGACCAGAGCCACCGGCACGCGTTCGGTCACCTTGACCAGCAGCGTCGAGGGCGGGCGGGCCTGGGTGGTGACTTCCTTGACCTGGACCAGCGGCTGCAGCAGGGCGGTGACGTCGCCGTCGCTGATCTGCGGCAGCGGTTTGCCCTGCAGCGGCGCAAGGGCCGACTGGACCTGGTCGGCGGTCAGCAGTTTGGTGCCTTCCACGGTGACCGTCTGCACCGCCAGGACGGGCGAGTAGACCGCCGCGGCGATGATTCCCGCGACCAGCACGGCCAGGGATCCGACGACACCCAGCCAGATGCGCCTGCGGCGCTTGGCCTTGGGCTCAGGAAAGGACAGCACATTGTCCCGGGCCGCCCGGGGCACCGGTGTCTGTGTCTTAACGCCCGCGGCGCCGGCGCCGGTGCCCGTGGGGCCGCCGTCTTTGGACGCGGAGATGACATCGGAGGGCGCCGGTTTCCCGCGCGCCGGCGACTGCCGGGGCCCGCCGGTCCGGTAGCTGGGCCGCCGGGTGCTAGGCACCGGGGACCCCGTCGTTCAGGGCCGCAACGATCAGCGGGCCGTAGGCCGTGACGTCGCCGGCTCCGACAGTGAGCACGATATCCCCGGGCGCGGCCGCGGACACCACGGACTGCACAGCCTCCGCGCCCGGCCCGACAAGCCGGCCGCCGGGACCCAGGTGGGCGGCGATCAGCTGGCTGCTGACGCCGGGAATCGGGTCTTCGCGGGCCGGGTAGATGTCCAGGACCAGTGCCGTGTCGGCGGCGTTGAGCGCCGCGGCGAACTCCGCGGCGAATTCGCGGGTGCGCGAGAACAGGTGCGGCTGGAAGAGGACGTGCAGTTTGTGGCCGCCGGCCACCGACCGTGCGGCGGACAGGGCGGCGCGCACCTCGGTCGGGTGGTGGGCGTAGTCGTCGTAGACCCGGACGCCATGGCCCGAGCCCTTGAACTCGAAGCGCCGGGACGCCCCGGTGAAGTGTGCCAGCGCGCCGGCCGCCACGGCGGGGTCGACGCCGAGTTCCAGGGCGACGGCGAAGGCGGCAGCCGCGTTCAGCGCATTGTGCCGCCCGGGCACGTGCAGCTCGAGCGCGAAGCGTCCGGCCGGGGTGGAGATCGAGACGTCCCCCGGGCCGCCGTCGTGCAGCACGATGTCGGCGTCGTTGCCGGTGCCGTAAAGCACCACACGGGTGTTGCCGCGCTCGAGCGTCCGCATGGCCAGCGCCCTGGCTCCGGCGTCGTCCGCGCAGGCCACCAGCACCCCGTCGGCCGGGAGCAAGGCGGTGAACCGGTCGAAGGAGGCGTAGACGGCCTCGGCGGTGCCGTAGTAGTCGAGGTGGTCCGGTTCAACGTTGGTCACGACGGCGATCTGCGGGCGGTAGTTCAGGAAGGATCCGTCTGATTCGTCGGCTTCCGCGACGAAGATCGGCGAAGTGCCGCTGGCCGCGTTGACGCCCAGCGCGGGAACGTTCGCGCCGATGGCGAAGGACGGGTCAAGCCCGGCACCCTGCAGCAGGACGGTGATCATCGACGTCGTGGTGGACTTGCCGTGCGTGCCGGCCACGGTCACGGCGGTGTCGTGGGCCATGGCGGCCGCCAGCGCCTCCGAGCGGTGGAGCACGGGCAGTCCGGCCGACCGGGCCGCCGCCAGCTCGGGGTTGTCGGGGCGGATGGCAGAGCCGGCGACCACGCTTTGGGCGTCGCCCAGGTTGGCCGCGTCGTAGCCGACGCAGATCCGCGCCCCGGCCGCTGCCAGGTCATTCATGACCGGCAGGTCCTTGGCATCGGAGCCGCTGACCGGCAGGCCGCGGGCCACCATGATGCGGGCGACGGCGGACATTCCCACGCCGCCGATGCCGATGAAGTGCACCCGGCCGAGGGATTGCCCGGTGCGGGCGGGGTTGGGGGTGTTCGGGTCTTCGGGCTGGGTCATTTCCGCTATCGCTTCCTGCTGTGCTGCTTCACGGGTTTTGCCGTGGCGGCGGCAGCCGTTTCAAGGACGAGGGCGGCCATCCGTTCGGCGCCGTCCCGGATGCCGAGCTGTGCGGAGCTGGCCGCCATCCCGGCGAGGCGGTCCGGATCCCGCAGCAGCGGGATGATGTTCTCCGTGACCCACTCGGGTGAAAACGTGCTGTCGTCCACGAGCAGGGCGCCGCCGGCCGCGACGAGTCCGGCGGCGTTGAGCGCCTGCTCGCCGTTGCCGATGGGCAGCGGAACGAAGACGGCGGGAAGCCCGACGGCGGCGACCTCGCAGACCGTGGCGGCGCCGGCGCGGGCCAGCAGCAGATCGGCCGCGGCGTAGATGGTTTCCATCCCGTCAACGTACTCGCGCTGCTGGTAACCCGGGGCCTCGAGCGGCCTGCCGTCGGCGTCGTGGACGGCCTTGCCCCGACCGGTGAGGTGCAGGGTCTGGATGCCGGCGTCGGCCAGGAGTCCCGCCGACGCGGCGATGGTGCGGTTGATGCTCTGGGCGCCCGAGGAGCCGCCGGTGACAATCAGGGCCGGACGCTGCGGGTCCAGGCCCAGGGCCGCCCGGGCCTCGTTCCGGGCAGCACTCCGGTCCAGGCCGGAGATTTCCCGGCGCATCGGCATGCCGACGTGCCGGGCGGCGCCCAGCCGGGTGGCTTCGAAGGCGACGGCGACGTGTCCGCCGAGCCGTGCGCCCACCCGGTTCGCCAGCCCGGGGCGGGTGTTCGCCTCGTGGATGACAATGGGGATCTTCCGGCGCCAGGCGGCGACGTACATCGGCGTGCAGACGTACCCTCCGACGCCGACCAGGACGTCGGCCCTGGCCTCATCGAGGATGGCCCCGGCCTGTTTCACGGCCCCGGCCAGGCGTCCGGGCAGCCGCAGCACCTGCAGCGACAGGTGCCGCGGGAACGGGACCCGGCTGATTGTGGCGAGGTCCAGCCCGGCGGCGGGGACCAGCCGGGCTTCCATCCCGGCAGGTGTTCCCACCGCGAGGAGCCGTACCCCGGGGCGGGCCTCCCGGAGCGCGTTCGCGATGGCCAGGAGCGGACTGATGTGTCCGGCTGTTCCGCCGCCGGCGAGGACGACGGACAATGACGACTCGGTGTTCATAAAGGCCTATTTACGCTTTCGTGCCGGATTGCTGGGGGCTGGGGTTCTGTTGCCCGGGGTTCCGGGTACTGGGGTTCTGGTGGCGGTTCTGGTGGCGGTCCGCGGGTCCGCGGCGTCCCTGGGCGCCGGGCCATTGGCCGCTTGGGTTCTGCTGCCGGCCGCGGTCTTTGCGTCGTTCCTGGCCGTGGTGGTGGCTCTTTTCCTGGCCGTTTTTGTGGCTGTTTTTTTGGCTGTTTTTTTGCCGGTTCCATCTGCAACGCTGCGCTTGCGCAGCGTTGCAGCCAGTGACGCCGGGCCGAACCTGAACAGCCGCTTCGGCTGGATTCCGGGTGCCATCTGGGCCCGGGCCAGAGACAAGACTACGCCGATCGCACACAGCGACATCAGCAGTGCCGAGCCGCCGTAGGAAATGAACGGCAGCGGGATTCCCACCACCGGGGCCAGGCCGGTGACCACGGCCATGTTGACCGTCGCCTGGCCGAGCAGCCACACCATGATCGTGCCGGCGAGGACGCGGTGGAACATGGCCTTCTGCGCGACAACGACGCGGTAGATGGCGGTGCCGAGGATGGCGAAGAGGACCAGCACCACCAGGGTCCCGACCAGTCCGAGTTCCTCGCCGATGATGGCGAAGATGAAGTCATTGTGGGCTTCCGGGATCCAGCTGTACTTCTGCCGGCTCTGGCCGAGCCCCACGCCGAACCATCCGCCGGAGGCGAGGCCATACAGGCCGTTCGTGGACTGGTAGTTCACGTCCGAGCCGTCCGCGCAGGTCTGGCCGGTCCAGGACAGGATGCGGCAGACCCGGTTCGGGCTCGTCAGGGCCAGCACGACCGTTCCCGCCACGAGGACAACCCCGGCGATCCCGAACAGATACAGCCTGACCCCGGCGAAGAACAGGGCGGCCGCGGTGATCATCATGACGATCATGGCGGTGCCGAGGTCGTTGCCCATCAGGATGAGCGTGATCACTCCGGCGGCGCCGGGCAGCACCACCGGGACCAGGGCGTGCTTGGCCTGGGACAACAGCTTGGCCTTGCGGTCCAGCACGGTGGCCATCCACAGGGCAAGGGCAAGTTTGGCCGCCTCGGAGGGCTGGAAGGTGAAGGGGCCGACGTCGATCCAGTTCTGGTTGCCGAGGGCGCTGCGGCCGATGAGCAGCACCAGCACCAGCAGCACGAACGCCGCAAGGATGGCGATCCAGGCGCCGCGCTTGAGCCAGACCACGTTGACCCTGGAGAGCAGGAACATGCCGAAAAGGCCGATCCCGGCGAACATCCCCTGCTTGAGCGCGGCGGTGTAGGGCGACTCCCCCGCGGCGATGGCCTCGACGCTGGAGGCGGAGAGCACCATCAGGATGCCGATAGCCGTCAGCGCGAGTGTCGAGCCGAGGATCAGATAGTAGGTCGAGCCGTTGCGGGACTTGCCCGACCCTTCGAGGGCGGACCAGAATCCGTCGTACCAGAGGCGGACTTTCCGGCCGGCCGATTGCAGGCCGGTTCGTGCCGGGGGCACCGATGCATTTGCTGCCGGTGTCTTCGCAGCGCACGGATTTCCCGCGGCCGGCGCGGACGCGGTGTTACGGGTGGGCGTGCTGACCATTGTTACTCCTCGCTGGTCTGAGCCTGCCCTTCCACTAGCTCGCGGACAGCTTCAATGAAGGCGTCGCCGCGGTGAGCGTAGGAAGAGAACTGATCCATGGACGCAGCCGCCGGGGCCAGGAGCACAGTGTCCCCGGAGGCGGCCAGCTGCGCCGCCGACGCAACGGCCCGGGCCATCACAGTCCCACCGGCAATCGGCGGGGGTCCTGCGTCGGCGTCGGCCGCTCCGGCAGTCTGCACCTCTTCAGTTTCGCCCGTAGCCGCGGCGATCACGGGGACATCGGGAGCGTGTCGCCGCAGCGCGGAGCGGAGATCACCGGAGTCAGTGCCGATCAGGACGACAGCCTTCAGCCGCGGGGCATGCTCCTGGACCAGGGCGTCATAGCTCACGCCTTTGGACAGTCCGCCCGCTATCCAGACAACGTGCTGGAACGCGGAGAGGGACGCCGCGGCGGCGTGCGGGTTGGTGGCTTTGGAGTCGTTGACCCAGAGGATGCCGTCGTGGCTGGCCACCAGCTGGATGCGGTGGTCCCCCGGCAGGTAGTTCAGCAGGCCCTTGCGGACCGCGGCCGGTTCCACCCCGTAGGCCCGGACCAGGGCCGCGGCCGCGAGGGCGTTGGCCACCATGTGGCGCGGAGCCACTGGCCCGAGGTCCGAAACGGACGCCAGTTCGGCCGCGCTGTCCTTGCGGCCGGCGATGAAAGCCCGGTCCACCAGGAGCCCTTCGACGACGCCGAGCATGCTGACCGCCGGCGTGCCGGTGGTGAACGCGACCGCACGGCAGCCCTCAACGACGTCGGCATCCTCGACCATACGTTCGGTTTCGATTTGTTCCGCGTTGTAGATGCACGCCTTTTGCGTGTGTTCGTAGATCTTGGCCTTGTCCGCCAGGTAGGACGCGTAGGAACCGTGCCAGTCGACGTGGTCCTCGGCAACGTTGAGGCAGACGCTCGCGACCGGGGAAACGGAGTGGCTCCAGTGCAGCTGGAAGCTGGAGAGTTCGACGGCGAAGACGTCGTAGTCCACCGGGTCGCGCAGGGCATCAAGGATCGGGGTGCCGACGTTGCCGACGGCGATGGCCTTCAGCCCTGCGGCCTGCAGCATCGATTCGGTCAGCCCGACGGTGGTGGTCTTTCCGTTGGTGCCGGTAATCGTGAGCCAGTCGGCGGTCTTGCGTCCGTTGCGTTCGCGGACCCGCCAGGCCAGTTCGACGTCGCCCCAGACCGGGATGTGGGCCCTCGCCGCGGCCGCGAGCAGGGCCTGGTCCGGCCGCCACCCCGGGGAGGTGACAACCAGGTCCGGCTTGGCGCCGTCAATCCTGGGAACGGCACCCACCGCGTCCTCACCCAGCAGGACCTCGACCGCCCCGACGATCCGCAGCGTCTCCGCCTGGGCCTGTGCCTTGGGGCCGGTGGCGGCGTCCACCACGATGACGCGGGCGCCCAACTCGATGAGGGTGTCTGCGGCGGCGAAACCGGAGACTCCGATGCCGGTCACAACGACCCGCAGTCCGGCCCAGTCGGAGTCCCAGCTGACCAGGTCCTGGACCCGGGCCGAGGTGGATAGTGGTGCGGGAATCGGACCGGTCACAGCAGTACCACCCATTCGGCGTAGAAGATGCCCAGGCCCGCGGCGACGAAGAGCCCGCACAGGATCCAGAACCGGACGACGACGGTGACCTCGGCCCAGCCTTTGAGTTCAAAGTGGTGTTGGAGCGGGGCCATCTTGAAGAACCGTTTGCCCTTGGTGAACTTGAAATAGCCGACCTGGATGATCACCGAGAGGGTGATCAGGACGAAGAGGCCGCCGATGAAGGCCAGCAGGAGTTCGGTCCGGGACAGGATGGCGAAGCCGGCCACGGCGCCGCCGATCGCCAGTGAGCCGGTGTCGCCCATGAAGATCTTGGCCGGGGAGGTGTTCCACCACAGGAAGCCGACCAGCGCCGCACTGAGGATGGCGGCGAGCAGGGCAAGGTCCAGCGGGTCACGGACGGTGTAGCAGCCGGAGCCGGTCTGCCGTGGCGAACCGCAGGCCTGGTTGCTCTGCCAGATCCCCATCAGGGTGTACGCGCCGAAGACCATGATCGAGGCGCCGGCGGCCAGGCCGTCGAGCCCGTCCGTGAGATTCACCCCGTTCGTCGCGGCGGTGATGATCAGGTTCGACCACAGCACAAAAAGAATGGCGCCGACGACGGTACCGGCAAACGCAAGGTTCAGCCACGGGATGTCACGGACCAGTGAGATCTGGTACGAGGCGGGCGTTATGCCGTTCTCGTCCGGGAAATACAGCGCGAGGACCGCGAAGATGATGCCGACGGCGGCCTGCAGGATCAGCTTGGCCTTGGCGTCCAGACCCAGGCTGCGCTGCTTGGAAATTTTGATGAAGTCGTCCAGGAAGCCGACGAGCCCCATCCCGACCATCAGGAACAGCAGCAGCAAGGCCGAGGCACTCGGGCCCGGCGAGTCCGGGTTCATCATCCACATGACCAGGTGGGTGATGCCGTAGCTGGCGAGCACCGCCAGGACCACCACGGTGCCGCCCATCGTGGGGGTGCCGCGCTTGGTGTGGTGTGTGGTGGGTCCGTCATCCCGGATGAATTGCCCGTAGCTCTTCCGGACCAGGAAACGGATAAAGAGCGGGGTGCCCAGGAAGGAGAACAGCAGGGCCATTCCCGACCCCATCAGCAGTGCAATCACAGCAGCGCACTCCCTTCAGTGGCGGTTCCTTCGGTGGCGGTTCCTGCAGGGGGTAATGCTATCCGATCACCCAAATGGCGCAGCCCGATGCTGTTGGACGATTTGAACAGCACGAGGTCGCCGGGTTCCAGCTCGGCCTGCAAGAGGTCGTAGGCCTCCTCCGGTGTCTCGGCGAAGACGCATTCGTTGCCCCAGGAGCCCTCGTTGACGGCGGAGACATAGAGCGAGCGGGCCTCGCGCCCCACGACCACAAGCCGGGAGATGTTGAGCCGGACCACCTGGGTGCCCACCGCCATGTGTTCGCGGATCGAGTCCGGGCCGAGCTCGAGCATGGCTCCGAGCACGGCCCAGGTCCGGCGGCCCCGTCCGAGATCGGCGAGGGTCCGCAGTGCGGCCCGCATCGATTCCGGGTTGGCGTTGTAGGCATCGTTGATGACAGTGACGCCGTCGGCCCGTTCGGTGCGTTCCATCCGCCAGCGGCTGGCGGCCGCCTGGCTGCTGAGGGAGGCGGCGATCCGCTCGGCGGGCACGCCGGCGGCGTGGGCAGCTGCCGCGGCTGCCAGCAGGTTGGCCATGTGGTGTGCGCCGATCAGCTTGGCTGTGACGTGGTGTCCGGCGCTCTCACCGGGCAGGAAGAGTTCGAATTGGGGGTGGCCGGCGGCAGTGAGTTCGACGCCCTCGGCGCGGACTCCTGCAACGGCGCTGCCGGTACCGGCTCGGTCTATACCGGCGCTGTCCGGACGGGCTCTGCCGGACTGGCCGCCGCGGGCAGGCCGGGCTGAGTAGCCCAGCACGGTGGCGCCGGTGCGGGCGGCCATGGCCGCGACGCGGGCGTCATCGAGGTTGAGCACGGCGGTGCCGGCTGCGGGCAGGGCTTCGACGAGCTCGCCCTTGGCGCGGGCGATGTTCTCCACCCCGCCGAATTCACCGGCGTGGGCGGTGCCAACGCCGAGCACCACACCGATGTCCGGGCGGACCATCTCCGCGAGGTAGCGGATGTGTCCGACGCCGGTGGCACCCATCTCGATCACGAGGTAGCGGGTGTCCGTGCCGGCTTTGAACACGGTCAGCGGGACGCCCACTTCACCGTTGTAGGAACCCTGCGGTGCGATGGTCGGGCCTTCCGCGGCCAGGATTCCGGCCAGCAGATCCTTGGTGGTGGTCTTGCCGGCCGAACCGGTAATGCCGATCACCGTCAGCGGCTCGCCGTTGGCGGCGCGTGCGGCGCGGATCCGCCGGACGGCTTCAGCGGCGAGGGCGCCCATCGCCAGGACCGAATCCTGGACGACGACGGCGGGATAGTTGCGCCCGGCGTCGTCGGCAACGTCGTGCTGGACCAGGGCCAGGACGGCGCCGCGCTCGAAGGCCGCGCCGACGAAGTCGTGGCCGTCGGCTGCCTCCCCGGGTTTGGCCACGTAGAGGGATCCCGGGGTGGCTTCGCGGGAGTCGGTCACCACGGAGCCGGGGGTGATCCCCGGTTCTGCGGCCAGCCGGCCGTTGGTTAGGTCGGCGATTTCCGCCGCGGTAAATGCAATCATCTCGGTTTAGGACTCTATCCGCTGGTCTTCGAGAACGGTGAATCCCCGAGCTGTCAAGGCCGAGCGGAGCTCCACCCTGTCGTCAAGGGCGAGGTTGACGCCCTTGACTTCCTGCCAAATTTCGTGGCCCCGCCCTGCGACGAGGATGGTGTCGGCCGGGCCGGCGAGTTCCACGGCCTTCCGGATGGCGGCATCCCGGGGGTAGACCTCGAGGATGCTGCAGCCCAGTCCCTCGTGGTCCCTGGCCTCGACCGCGCCGGCCAGGACGTCCGCACGGATCCCCGCGGCGTCCTCGTCGTGCGGGTCGTCGTCGGTGACAATGACGGTGTCGGCGAGGCGCGCGGCGATGGCGCCCATGGCCGGCCGCTTGCCCTGGTCACGCTGTCCGGTCGCGCCAAAGACGATGATCACGCGGGATCCCGGCTCCGGGGAGCGGACGGCTTCGAGGGCGCGGGCCAGCGCGTCCGGGTTGTGGGCAAAATCGACCACGGCCGCGGGGGCGGTGGAGACGAGTTGCATGCGGCCGGGGACGGCGACGGTGAAGGGGTCGCCCGCGTCCAGGGCGGCCTGGACGGCGCCGGCGTCGTGGCCGCCCGCGATCACCATGGCTGTGGCCAGCGCGGCGTTGGCCACATTGAAGCTTCCGGGCAGCCCGGTGTGGATCCGCAGTTCGGTGCCGTCCCGGTGGCTGAGGGTGAAGTCCGTGCCCAGCCCGCGCGGGGCCGGACTGCGGACCGTCCAGTCCGCGGTCGCGCCGGCGTCTGCGGCAGCGGCGGGGCTGGCGCCGTGCGTGGCCAGCGTCGCGACCGGGATTCCGGCGGTGCCGGCAAGCTGCACACCCCAGGCGTCGTCAACCGTCACGACGGCGCTGCGCGCCCTCCCGGGGCTGAACAGCCGCGCCTTCGTCTGGAAGTACTCCGCCATGCTGCCGTGCAGGTCCAGGTGGTCCTGGGTGAGGTTGGTGAAGCCGGCGACGTCGAACACGACGCCGTCGACGCGGTGGAACGAGATGGCGTGCGAGGAGACCTCCATGGAGGCAGCGTCGAGGCCGCGTTCGCGCATCAGGGCCAGCAGGGCGTGCACATCGGTGGACTCCGGTGTGGTGAGCAGGCTGGGAATGGCTTCGCCGCCGGCCAGGATTTCGATCGTGCCGATCAGTCCGGTCTTTTTCCCGAGGGCCTGCAGCAGGGCGTTGATGAAGTAGGTGGTGGTGGTCTTGCCGTTGGTGCCGGTTACACCGTAGAGGGCGGGAGCGGGCGCATCGTCCGGCCGGCTCCGGTAGATCAGGGCGGAGAGCCCGCCCACGAGGGTGCGCGGTTCACCGGCCAGCAGCACCGGGACGGCAATGTCGTGGGAGAAGGCCAGCAGGCGCGCGCCGGCGTCGTCGGTCAGCACCGCGGCCGCTCCCGCCTGCACGGCCTGGGAGACAAAGTCTGCCCCGTGCCGGCTCGCGCCGGGCAGGGCGACGTAGAGGTCGCCGGGCTGGACGGAGCGGGAGTTCAGTGAGATCCCGGTGACCGGGACGGAGGCGGACGCCCCGGGGACCACGACGCCGATGGCCTCACCGATGGTTGCCAGCGGCACCGGGGCGACCGCGGTGGGCCGGAATCCCTTGCTGGAACCCGGACCGGACGGCGCGGCGGAAGCGCCGGGGGCATTCTGATCTGACACGTGGGTCTCCGTTGGTGGTACTGGTGGATCCGGCGCTGCGCACGGAGTGATACTCCGGCCCGCAGGCTCAGGTTCCCGTTACAGGTTCGTGGTGGTGGTGCTGGTTCTCGGGCGCTACTTGGCGAACTGCGGCAGCCGGACGGGTTCGCCGCTGGACGGCTGGATGTTGAACGTCCGCAGCGCCTGGCTCATCACGGACCGGAACACCGGACCGTTCGAGATTCCGTAGATATCGCCTTTCGGCCGTTGCAGCACCACTTCAACAATAAACCGAGGATCGTCCATCGGCGCCATGCCCACCATCGATGCCGTGTAGCCGCAGAACCCGGCGGTGCCGTCGTCGCAGGGTGATTGCGAGGTGCCGGTCTTCGCGCCGACCCGGTAGCCGTCCAGCGCCGCTTCCTTGATCTGGCCCTCCGTGACGGCACTCTCGAGGATGTCCCGGACCTGTTTGGCGGTGTCCGGGGAAACGATCTGCCGCGGGTCCTTCACCGGCACCTTCTCCTCGGTGCCGTCGGGGTTGATGTAACTGTCGATCAGCCGCGGCTGGAGCATCACGCCGTTGTTCGCGACCGTTTGGAAGGCCCGCACCGTCTGGAGCGTGGACTGCGAGACGCCCTGGCCGAACAGCACGGTGTACTGCTGGCGGCCGTCCCACTCACTGGGCGGGGTCAGGATGCCCGCGGCCTGGGCGGGAAGCCCGATGTCCGGCGCCTCCCCGATGCCGAACTTCTTCAGCCAGTCGTAGCGCTGGTCCTTGCTGAGCCGTGAGCCGGCCATGACCGTGCCGGTGTTCATCGACCAGCCCAGGATGCCGGCCAGGGTCCGCTCCTCGGTGCCGTGGCTGAAGGCGTCGTTGAACGTCTGACCGTCCACGGTGTAGGACGACGGGATGGTGAACGTGTCCAGCGGGCTCGACTTGCCCTCCTCGATCAGGGCGGCGGCCACGACCATTTTTTGCACGGAGCCCGGTTCGTAGGCGGCCGTCACGGCCCGCACTCCGCGGTCCTTTGCGTCGACCTTGCCGGGGTCGTTGGGGTCCGGGGAGTTGGTGTCCGCCATGGCGACGATGTTGCCGGTCTTGATGTCCTCGACGATGACGACGCCCCACTCGGCGCTGAGTTTGTCCCGCTGGCTCTGGATGGCCTGCTGGGCGAAGTACTGCAGGTCGGAGTTCAGGGTGAGCTTGATGTCCTTGCCGTTAACGGCAGGCGTCAGCTGGTCCACGCCGACCGGGATGCGCAGCCCGTCGGCGCCGATTTCGAAGAGCCGTTTGCCGGGGGCGCCTTTGAGGATCTCGTTCTGGGTCTGTTCGAGGCCGGCCTGTCCGGTGGCGCCGTCCTGCAGGAAGCCGACGATCCCGCCGGCCACTGAACCGTTGGGGTAGACGCGTTTGCTGGTGCCCACGGTGACGATGCCTGGGATCTGCAGTTTGGAGATGCGGTCTTCAACGTCGGGCTTCAGGTCTTTGGCCACAATGTAGTAGGGCTGGTCCCCTGTGAGGGCCTGCCTGACGGTGGCCGTGTCCATGCCCAGCAGCGGGGCCAGCTCGGAGATGCCCTCGTCCCGGGAAACCTTGACCAGCTCCTCTTTCGCCTCGTCGAACCGGCGGAACGACTCGGTCTTGGTGTTCACGCGCTGGTCCACGACGACGTTGTAGCGGATCACGCTGCTGGCCAGGACGGTTCCGTTGGCATCCAGGATGCTGCCGCGTTCGGCCGGAAGCTCGATCGGCGTGAGCCGGTTCTGCAGGGCGGCTTCAGCCATGCCCCCGACGTCGAGGCCCTGGACCAGGAAGAGTTTTCCGCCGACCACAAGCAGCAGCGTCAGCATGACACCCAGGCCCAGCCGCAGCCGCCGGGTCGCGCTCGGCGCCTTCGGCTTGCGTGCCCTGCCGGTGTTCTTTGCCACGATGTTTCCTTGCTGCTTGCCTGGCTGGTGGTCCGTCCTGCGCTACTGTCCCGGGACCTTCTGTGCCGGCGCCGGAACCGAACCCCCGTGGAGTTCAACAGCCGGCGGCGCGGGAACCGCGGCCGGAGCTGCCGGGGCCGCCTCAGCGCCGGTGGCAGCAGTTGCGGCCCCGGGCGCGGTCCCGGCGCCGGGAGCAGCGTCCGCTGCGGCGGGAGCAGCGGCGGGCTTGCGGTTTGCGAGCGGCTCGTAGGCGGTGGCGGGAGGAACAACGCTGAGCTGGCCGGCAACGGCGGGCGCTGCGATGACGGCGCCCGGGGCGTCGCCCTTCACTGCGGGTTTGGCCTTGCCGGTGACAGTCAGGGTGGAGAGGTCGATCTGGCCCTTGGCGGTGGCTGCGACCATGCCCAGTTCGGTGGCTTTGGCTGCCAGGTTCTGCGGGGCGTCGAAGTTCTGCACCTGCTGGGTCAGGTCCTGGTTCTGCTTCGTCAGGGTGGACTGCTGGCCGCGGAGCTGCACGAGCTGGTACTGCGCGGTGGAGACGGAGATGTTAAGGACAAGCACCGCCATGAGCGCCACGGCCAGCAGGCCGAAGCAGAGCACGACGAACGGGGCACGGCGCTTGCGCGGGGCCGACCGGACCAGGGAGAGCGGCGTGCGCGTCTTCCGGGTGGGGCCGGTGCCGGGGGTCCCGGGCAGGGCGCGGGCCGTTGCGGTGGTGGCAATGGGGAATCTGCTGACAGCGGCGGTGCTCATGCGGCCCTCCTGGCTTTGATGCGTTCCACTGCGCGGAGCCTGGCGGAAGCGGCGCGTGGGTTCTCGGCGATTTCGGCTGCGGTGGGCACTTCGGTGCCCTTCGTCAGGGACTTCAGTTCGGGTTTGTGCTCTTCCAGCTCCACCGGGAATCCCAGGGGGGCGGAGGATTTGGATCCGGACTGGAAGAAGCCCTTCACGATTTTGTCCTCCAGCGAGTGGTAGGACATAACGACAACGCGGCCGCCGACGGCGATCGCGCGGATGGCGGCGGGGACGGCGCGTTCCAGGACGTCGAGTTCCTCGTTGACCTCGATCCGGAGCGCCTGGAAGGTGCGCTTGGCGGGGTGGCCGCCGGATTTTGCGGCTCCGGCCGGCACCACACCACGGATCTGTTCAACCAGCTCGCCGGTGGTGCTGAAGGGCTTCGCGGCGCGTGCGGTGACGATCCGGTTGGCGATGCGGCCGGCGAACTTCTCCTCGCCCCATTTCCGGATGATCCGGACCAGGTCCTCTTCGCTGTAGTTGTTCACGACGTCGGCGGCGGTCTGTCCGCGGCTGGTGTCCATGCGCATGTCCAGCGGAGCGTCGAAGGAGTAGGCGAATCCGCGCTCCCGCTCGTCGAGCTGGAGCGAGGACACCCCGAGGTCCATCAGGACACCGTGGACCTCCGCGAAACCGAGGTCCGCCAGGACTTCGGGGATCTCGTCGTACACCGCGTGGACCAGGTCGATCCGGTCGGCGAAGGGCTGGAGGCGGGCTCCGGCGAGGGCCAGGGCTTCCTCGTCGCGGTCGATGCCGATCAGGTGCAGGTCCGGGAAGCGCTGCAGCATGGCCTCGGAGTGACCGCCCATTCCGAGGGTGGCGTCAATGACCACGGGGGTCTCGCCGCGGAGCCGCGCCGCCTCGAACCCGGGCGCCAACAAATTGATGCACCGGTCCTTGAGGACCGGTACATGCCGTTCGGACGTGGGCTTTGACGGGTCAGGGTCTGTCATGCCTGCGTCCTTTCGTTGTCCGGCCGGTTCCTGGAGTGCGGTGCTGGCTGCGCGTGCCGCTTCTTGATCCAGATCCCCATCCGCGCCTATCCTGCGTCCGCCTGGCTCCGGGGAAGTGAGCCAGGAAAACAACCGGATGGGCGGCTGGAGATCTCGGTCAAGAATCGTGCAGTGCTGCCGGGGTGGGGCTCAAAAGATCCCCGGTATGGCGTCGTCGGTCTCCGAGAAGGCCGTTTCCTTTTCGGCGAGGTACTCGTTCCAGGCCTGGGCGTCCCAGATCTCAGCGCGGGTTCCTGCACCAATGACGGCGAGTTCCCGGCCGAGCCCTGCGTACTCCCGGAGCGCCGGCGGAATCGTCACGCGCCCCTGCTTGTCAGGTACCTCGTCGGAGGCTCCAGAGAGGAAAACCCGGATATAGTCCCGAGCCTGCTTGCTGGAGAGTGGAGCCTCCCGCATTTGCTCGTGAACCCGGCCGAATTCCGCCTCACTGAAGACGTAGATGCAACGTTCCTGGCCCCTCGTGAGGACCAGTCCCCCGGCAAGTTCCTCGCGGAACTTCGCGGGAAGGATGATTCGACCCTTTTCGTCCAGACGCGGCGAATGTGTGCCGAGAAACACGGCCCACCGCCTGTCTGTTCGTAGGAAAGCCCAACGTCCCCCGTGCTGCCACTACCCTCTTACGTCCTCCACATTACTCCACATCCCTCCACAGTCAACGACACGCCGAAGCTTTCTCCGCCGACTTCCGGGACCGGGACCGCCCGATTCGTTGTTCTGACGGGGAATCAGCCCTGGTGGTGCGCAGTGGAGGGATTGGGGAGGGCCGCGGCGTTCCGCCGTCCGGAGAGGCGCGAACCGGGGGCCGGTGCAGGCCCGGCGGGGGTGCGTGTCGGTCCGCGGGGGCTGTTGTGGGGCGTCAGATCGGTTGGCACTGCCGCGAGGAGCCGTGGTCAGCCGGGCTTAACGGCAAAAGACCCGCCGCAGCGGGTCTTTTGTGCCGCCGGCGTCGTGCCGGTGGTTGAAAGTGGAGGAACTCCAAGTGGGGTTCGGCAGGGGCCGGTCAGGACTCCCCGCGGTGCCTCTCGTCCCAGCGTTCCTCAAGGTTGCTCATGAACGAGCTCCTGGGCTTCCCGGACTTCCGGGCCGGACCGGCAGCGTTGGCTTTGCCGGCGGCGGCTCCGCGCATGGTCGCGTAGTAGACCCCGGCACCCATCACCACGAAGCCAAGGACGCCGACGAAGATGTTTTGGATCGTCACGCCAAAGAGCAGGAGAACGATGCCTGCCAGGGTGGCCAGGACGCCGATCACCAAGTGACGGGTTGACCATGAGCGTCCCGCGTCCGAGCCCATCGAGCTGGCGAACTTGGGATCGTCCTCATGCAGCTGCTTCTCAAGTTGCTCCAGCAACTTCTGTTCGTGCTCCGAGAGCGGCATCACGACCTCCTTAAGTCGGCCAACGTCCAGACTGACGCGGCCAGTGTCCCTAAACCCACAACGTGCGGGATTCCCGTGTGGTTCCCAATTCCCGTCGTTGGTCGAATTGGGTCTTCCACGGCCCCCACAGGGGAGTTCAACTGGTCCTGCATTAGTCCGAACGCTCGATCCAGTCGTTCTAAATCTACGTATAACTAAGGATAGTTTGTTGCGCCCTGTTCTGAAAGATGCCGAACGTCCCGTTGACTTCTCCAGGGACTCCGTTCACTTCTTCAACGGGTCCGGCTGCCCTCCATGGGAGGTCAGCCCGGGGTCAGCGGGAGTGTTCCCGGGGTCAGCCGGGAGGGTTCCCGGGGTCAGCCCGGAGGGTTCCCGGGGTCAGCCCGGAGGGTTCCGGGGTCAGCCCGGAGGGTTCCCGGGGTCAGCCCGGAGGGTTCCGGGGTCAGCCCGGAGGGTTCCGGGGTCAGCCCGGAGGGTTCCGGGGTCCAGCAGCCGCGCCGGCAGCACCGATTTGCTGCCGAACTTCCGGGTCACCTGGTCCAGAACCTGCTCGGCGGCACGCCAGTTGTCATCCCGTCGATCAAGGCTCAGCTGCAGCGGCGCCTCGGCTGCCTCCTCGAGCTGTTCGGCCCGGATCCCCACGAGCCGCACGGTCATGGGCCGGTCGCCGAGTGACTCCAGCAGCTGGACGGCGACGGCGTACAGCAGCTGGGCGCTGTCGATCGGGGTGCTGACGGTGCGGCTGCGTGTGATGGTGGAGAAATCCGCGTAGCGCAGCTTGAGGGCGACGGTGCGGGCGTGCATACCGGCGCCGCGGAGCCGCTCCGCGGTCCGGTGCGACAGGCGCAGCAGTTCCCGGTGCAGCAGCACCTCGTCCGCTGTGTCCACCGCGAAGGTCTCTTCCGCGCCGATGCTCTTCTCCAGCCGGACCGGGGTTACCGGGCGGGGATCGATGCCCCACGACAGGCGGTAGACATGTTCGCCGGAGGCGCCGAGCACCTTCCGGAGTGACGGCAGCGGGGACGCCGCGACGTCGGCGACGGTCCGGATACCCTTCCTCGACAGCACCTCAACGGTTTTGGCCCCGACACCCCAGAGGGCGCTGACCGGCAGGCTGTGCAGGTACGGGACCGTCTCCTCCGGAGAGATGAGCAGCAGTCCGTTCGGCTTGCACCGGGTGGAGGCAATCTTCGCCACAAACTTGCTGGCGGCAATCCCCACCGAGGCGGTGATGCCCAGTTCGCTGCGGACGCGGGTGCGGATGAGTTCGCCGATCTCCCGGGGCGGGCCCAGCCGCCTGATCGCCCCGCCGACGTCCAGGAACGCCTCGTCCACGCTGAGCGGTTCCACGAGATCGGTGATCGAACCGAAGATCTCCATGATCTGGCCCGAGACCTCGTAGTACAGCTTGTGCCTGGGCTCAATGACGACGGCGGAGGGGCACATCCGCATGGCAACCACCATCGGCATCGCGGACTTCACGCCGAAGCGCCGTGCTTCGTAGGAGGCCGAGAGAACGACGGAACGGTCGGCGGGGTAGCCCACGATGACGGGCTTTCCGACCAGCGCCGGGCGGCTGCGCAGTTCGACGGAGACAAAGAACGCATCCATGTCCACGTGCATGATGCTGCTCCGCCGGAGCTCGAGGAGTTGCGCTTCGCCGAGACGTTGGGCGGCGCCCCGCGGGGACTGCTCCCGCTGCTGTTTATTCTGGTCCGGCCCCACGACTTCAATCCTATGCCCCGGGACTGACTAAACTGGAGGCTGAATCCGGCGTCAACACCAGGAGGAAGTCCCTGTGAAGGTATTAGGACAGCGCGAACGCGCTGCGGCAGCTGTACTGGCGGCGGGAGCGCTGTTGGCTGGCCTGGCCGCGTGTACGCCCGCCAACCCCGGGACGGCCCCTTCCTCGGCGGCATCGTCCACCGCGGCTGACTCGGCTGCGCCGTCGGACCAGCCGTCCACGACGGCGTCGGCCAGCCCCTCGGCTGAACCCGGCACCTCGGCCACCGTCGGCGCCATGGTTCCCGGGTTCCCGGAACAGCTCCTGCCGGTGATGCCCGGAGCGAAGGTCGTCTCCAGCAGCTTTGACAAGACCACAACACCAGCGACCGTGGCGCTGGTGGGCAGCATCTCCGCCCCGTCGGCCCAGGTGCTCGCCTTCTATACCCAGCATCTGACGGGCCAGGGCTTCACGGCGGTTCCGGGGGAAACAGTGGGAGCAGTGCCGTCCAAGGACTTCCTCCGGGGTGACAACGAAACGGTCAATATCTCGGTGCTGGAAACCGCAGGGGTGTCCACGTTCACCATCGGCGCGAACGTCGCCGCCGAGTCCGTCAAGTGACCGTCGCGGAGCAGCTGCGGCTGGAGCAGGCTGCCTACGTGGCGGCCGTCGCCGGGAAGCTCACCGATTTCCTGACCACCCGGCAGTCGGTCATGTCCTCCATTTCCACTGACATCGACCCGCTGATGGGATCGATTTCAAACCTGGTCACCGGAGGAAAACGCCTGCGGGCTCTCATGTGCTACTGGGGCTGGCGCGGCGCCGGCGGTGAGGCCGGAGCCAACGAGATCGTGACAGCCGGTTCCGCACTGGAGCTCTTCCAGGCGGCGGCCCTGATCCACGACGACATCATTGACCGCTCCGACACCCGCCGGGGCGGCCCCAGCGTGCACCGGCGCTTCAGCGAGCTGCATCAGACGCAGGGCTGGGCGCTGGACAGCGAACGGTTCGGACACGCGGCCGCCATCCTGACCGGCGACCTCTGCCTGTCGTTCAGCGAGGAATCGTTTACCGAAATCGGGCCGAGTGCCGCAGCCGGGAGCCGCGCACGGCTGATCTTCAACCTGATGCGCGCCGAGGTCATGGCGGGCCAGTACCTCGATATCCTCGAGGAAGTCGCCGGACCCCGGCGGGACCGCGCCGGAGCTGTCAGCCGCGCCCAGTCCATCATCCGCTTCAAGTCCGCCAAGTACTCCACTGAACATCCGCTGGCGTTGGGTGGCGCCCTGGCCGGTGCCCACGACGAGCTGCTCCGGGGCTACTCGGCGTTTGCCCTGCCGCTGGGCGAGGCGTTCCAGCTCCGCGACGACGTCCTGGGTGTCTTCGGCGATCCCGTCACGACCGGCAAACCGGCGGGAGACGACCTCCGTGAAGGTAAGCGGACGGTGCTGATCGCCTTTGCCCTCGAACTGGCCGGTCCGGCCGAGTCAGCCTTCATTGACGCCAAGCTGGGCAGCCCCGGGCTGGGCGATGCCGACGTGGACGAGATCCGGCGCATCATCGCCGATTGCGGCGCTCTGAAGGCCACCGAAGTCCTGATCGAGGATTTTGGACAGTCCGCCTTCTCCGCCCTGGATCTCCTGCCGCTGGACGAACTGCCCAAGACGGCGCTGCGGAGGCTGGCCGAGGCCACGGTCAGCCGCGCAGCCTGAACCGCTGCCACAGCGGCCTGGAACCAGGGCAGGCCCCGCACCTTGTGGTCAAGGTGCGGGGCCTGCCTGGTTAAGAATGTGGATAAGGGGCCGGGTGCCCCGGTGAAGGCTACCAGGCCAGGGACTGCGCCCGGCGCCGGATTTCTGTTTTCCGCCCCTCGCGCAGGGCGTCAATCGGACGGCCGCGCAGGGATTCATCCGGCGTAAACAACCAGGTAATGAGTTCCTCGTCGGAATAGCCGGCGTCAGCAAGAACAACGATCGTTCCCTTAAGGCTCTCGACCGGATGGCCGTCCTGGATGAATTCTGCAGGAACGCAACGAATCCGGCGTTCACCAACGCGCAATGCGGCCAGGGCGCGTTCGTCAAGGAACGCATGAACCTTAGTAATCGAAACGTTCAGCAGCTGTGCGACATCGGGCAGGGGCAGCCATTCGCCCACAAGGCTTTCTACATTACTCACGGATCAAGATTGCCATGCCGGGAGCCTTGGCGCCTAGTCAGGGCCCGCCGGCACGGGGCAGACCGAGAAGCAGGTACCTGCTGCCAGAAGCAGACGAAGGCGGACAGGACGTAGCCAGCGGGCCGGGTGCCGGCCGAAAGGTCCGGACAGTGCTGCCCGTCTCCGCCCGGATACCGCGGCCGACACTCCCACAACGCCCGTTTGCTGAAGGTGAAACAGTTCTTGTGCTAAATCACAATTCGTGAGAGATTCTCATGGACCACATTTGTAACAGCAATAACATGAGTCACACTGTTAACATCACTAATGCCGGCCAGACCCGCAGCGTTCACGCGCTGAGAAGAGGACCTTTCCCCATGACGACCTCACGTTCGCCAAAGCACACTGCGAGGCCCAGCCTGCCGATGATTGCGGCAACGACGGCGGCCTTGCCCGCCGTCGTCCTTTCTTCTTTGGCGATCGCCCAGCCAGCCATGGCGGAATCGCGTCCGCGGGCCATTCCCGCCACCCTCGCTGCAGCCATGCAGGCCCAGGCCCAGAGCGCCGCGTCGCAGGCATCTGCGTTGATTCCGGCCGGCTCCGTCCCGGCGGCTGTCCCGTCCGCCTTCCGCCCCGCCCAGGTGACCGCCCCGGCCGAGTACACGATCGCCCGCGGGGACACGATCAGCGGCATTGCCGGCAAGTTTGGCCTGGATACCCGCGCCGTCCTGACGTTGAACGGACTGCAGGCGAACACGCTCATCTACCCCGGGCAAAAGATCAAGCTCGGCGGCCCCGACGCCGCCCCGCAGCCGGCTGCTCCGGCTCCGGCCGCGCCGGCTCCGTCGGCTTCTGCCGGCAGCGTCTACACCGTGAAGCCGGGAGACACCCTCAGCGCCATCGCGGCCCGCCACGGCGGCAAACTCTCCGAGGTCTTCGGCTGGAACGGGCTCAACATGGGCTCCATCATCCGCCCCGGCCAGCAGATCAAGATCGGCGGAGCGGCGGCACCTGCTCCAGCGGCACCCGCTCCGGCGGCTCCGGCCCCGGCCGCCCCCGCCCCGGCGGCGCCGGCGGCGACCCCGGTCGCCGCCTCCGGTTCCTACACCATCAAGTCCGGCGATACCCTCTCCGGAATTGCGGCCAGGAACGGCGTCAAGCTCGCCGACATCCTCTCCGCCAACCGCCTCACCATGAGCAGCATCATCTACCCCGGCCAGAAGCTGGCGCTTCCGGGTGGATCCATCGCACCGGCATCCACCCCGCCCGCCGCGACGGTGACGCCGCTGGTCCCGAGCAGCTTCCTCGGTTTCACCTACCCGGCGGCGGTCGTCAACTCGGCCAACCAGAACAAGGCCCTGCTGAACGCTTCACCGGTGCCCAGCCGGGACGAGATGAAAACGATTGTGGCGGACACCGCCCGCCGCATGGGGGTCGATCCGTCGCTGGCTCTGGCCTTCGCCTACCAGGAATCCGGCTTCAACCACCGCTCGGTCTCCCCGGCCAACGCGATCGGCACCATGCAGGTCATCCCGTCCTCGGGCGAGTGGGCCTCGGACCTCGTGGGCCGTCAGCTGAACCTGCTGGACCCCTACGACAACGTCACCGCCGGCGTCGCGATCATCCGCCAGCTCATCCGCACCAGCCCGGACCAGGACGCGGCCATCGCCGGCTACTACCAGGGCCAGTACTCGGTCAGCAAATACGGCATGTACGACGACACCAAGCAGTACGTGGAATCCATCAAGGCACACCAGAAAAACTTCGGCTAAAGCAGACCGGGACACCCGCAGCCGCGGTGTCCACCCGCTCCGGCGCAAGCCCCGGAGCATAACGATACGGGTCCGGATCGCATTTTGATTCGGGCCCGTTTCCGTGCAGCGATTAGGATCGTATAGTGCAGGATTATTCGTCGGACCCGCTCGTTGGCACCCTGGTGGATGGCCGGTACCTGATTCAGTCCAGGCTCGCCAGCGGGGGGATGTCCACCGTCTATGTGGCGACCGACCGGCGGCTGGAGCGTGATGTGGCGCTGAAGGTACTGCATCCGCACATGGCCGGCGACCCGCAGTTCCTTGACCGGCTGGGCCGCGAGGCCAAGGCCGCGGCCCGGCTGTCGCATCCGCACGTCGTCGGGGTCCTCGACCAGGGCGAGGATGACCGGTTGGCCTACCTGGTGATGGAGTACATCAAGGGCCACACCCTCCGCGACGTCCTCAAGGACCGGGGCGCCCTCCCGCCGCGCCTGGCCCTGGCGCTGATCGATCCCGTCGTCGAAGGACTCGGGGCCGCGCACGACGCCGGCCTCATCCACCGCGACATCAAACCTGAAAATGTCCTGATCGCCGAGGACGGGCGGATCAAGCTGGGCGACTTCGGACTGGCCCGCGCCATTTCGACGTCGACAAGCACCGGCGCGCTGATCGGCACGGTGGCATACCTGTCCCCCGAGCTCGTGCTGGGCCGGCAGGCCGACGCCCGGAGTGACATCTATTCGGTGGGGATCATGCTGTACGAGATGATCACCGGGCAACAGCCGTTCGACGGCGAGGTGCCCATCCAGATTGCCTACCAGCACGTCAACTCCGCCGTGGGCGCCCCCTCGGAGCTGGTGCCGGGACTGGCTGCGGAAGTCGACGAACTCGTCCAGTGGTGCACCGCCAACGATCCCGACAAACGCCCGGTCGACGGCAACGCGCTGCTGTCCGAACTCCGGCACATCCGGACGAACCTGAGCGACGCCGAACTCGACCTGCAGCCGCCGGCCGCGCGCTCCCACCTGCCTGCGGCACGTCCGCCGGTGCCGCCCACCCCACCGCCCCGCCTGCCCGCCGGTCTCCCGGATCCGCGCACCGGACACGGCGCCACCGAAGTTCTCGGCGGCCGCCAGCAGCCGACCGAGTTCATCACCCGCGGCAGCAACCCCACCACGGTGATGTCCGCGGCCCCGCGCCGCCCCGGCTACGGCCCGCTGGCCGCGCCGGATGAGGCACCGTACGCGGACTACCACCCCGGGAACGCCGCCGTGCCCAGCAAACGGGCGCAGCGCAAACACGACCGCGACGACGTGAAGGCGCGCCAGCGGGCCGCGGCCACCCCGGTCCGCAGCCTGCGCGATGGCAACCCCCGGCGCCGTGGTCTGCTCTGGATTCTGGTGCTGGTCATCGCGGCACTGCTGGCCGGCGGGGCCGGCTGGTTCTTCGGCATGGGACCGGGCTCCCCCGGCACGATTCCGGCCCTCGCAAACAAGACGGTGGCGGAGGCGCAGCAGCTGCTCCGCACGTCCGGTTTCCAGTCCACGATCAAGGACGTCTTCGACGACGACGTTGCCCCCGGGCTGGTGGTCGGGTCCGAACCCGCGGCCGGCGAGGTGATCCGGAAGTTCGTGCCGGTGTCCCTCGCGGTGTCCAAGGGCCCCGAGCTGTTTGCTCTGCCGGAGCTGGCAGGGAAGTCGCTGGATGAAGCCAAGAATGGCCTCAACGGTGCGGGCATGGCCCTGGGCAAGATCACCGAAACCTACGACGAAACGGCGCCCGCCGGCACCGTCCTGGCGCAGGCTCCGCGCCCCGGTAACCCGGTCCGGCACGGCACTCCGGTGGACCTTACCGTGTCGAAGGGACCGAAGCCCATCCCGGTACCGGACGTCCGCGGCCAGAAGCAGGCAGACGCGGTCGCTGCCATCGAAGCCGCCGGGCTGAACGCCGTGATCGCGGCTGAGAGCGTCAACGACCGGAAGGTGCCCAAGGGCGCTGTCGTGGCGCAGGATCCGGCCTCGGGGAACCTTACCCGGGGCGGCACCGTCACCCTGACTGTTTCCAAGGGGCCCAAACTCGTGGAGGTCCCCAGCTACATCGGCGAGCAGGCAGACAAGGCCCGCAAGGCCCTGGAGGAACTCGGTTTCGAAGTCCGGGTGAACAACATCCTCGGCGGCTTCTTCGGTACCGTACGGGACCAGGACCCGGTGAACAAGAAGGTTCCGGAGGGCTCCGTGGTCACCCTGACGGTGGTCTGACAGCCCTGGCTTCCGGTGTTGCCAGGCGGTGCCGGCCAACAAAAAAACTCCGCCCCGGCTGATCCAGCCGGGGCGGAGCTGTCTGCCGGCCGTTGCCCGGCAGCAGGTGTGTTTTAGTGCTTGGACAGCGCCCCGGCCACCAGGAAGGCCATCTCGAGGGACTGCATGTGGTTCAGGCGCGGATCGCAGACCGATTCGTAGCGGTCCAGGAAGGACTCCTGGTCCACCGGATCGGCACCGCCGAGGCACTCGGCAACGTCGTCGCCGGTCATCTCGACGTGCAGTCCGCCCGGGACGGTGCCCAGCCCGTGGTGGACCTCGAAGAAGCCACGCACCTCGTCAATGACGTCGTCGAAGTTCCGGGTCTTGTAGCCGTTCGGCGAGGTGACAGTGTTGCCGTGCATGGGGTCCGTGACCCAGAGGACCTGGGCGCCGGAAGCGGTGACCCGTTCCACGATCGGGGGCAGCTTCTCGCGGATGTTGCCGGCACCCATCCGGGTGATGAAGGTCAGGCGTCCGGGTTCGCGGTCCGGGTCCAGCTTGTCGATCAGGCGCAGCGCGTCGTCGCCGCTGGTGCCCGGCCCCAGCTTCACACCGATCGGGTTGCGGACCCTGGAGAGGAAGTCGACGTGGGCGTGGTCGAGTTCGCGTGTGCGCTCACCGATCCAGAGGAAGTGCGCGGACGTGTCGTACGGGAATCCGGTGCGGGAGTCGATCCGGGTCAGCGCGCGTTCGTAGTCGAGCAGCAGGGCTTCGTGGCTGGCGTAGAACTCGACCCGCTTGAGCGCCTCGAAGTCGGCCCCGCAGGAAGCCATGAACTTGATGGCGCGGTCGATATCGCGTGCCAGCGACTCGTACCGTGCGTGCGCCGGGTTCTCGGTGAAGCCCTTGTTCCACTGGTGCACCAGCCGCAGGTCAGCGAAGCCGCCCTGCGTGAAGGCGCGGATCAGGTTCAGGGTCGAGGCGGAGGTATGGTACGCCTTGAGCATCCGGCTGGCGTCGTGCGCGCGCGATTCCGGGGTGAAGTCGTAGCCGTTGACGATGTCGCCGCGGTACGCCGGCAGGGTGACGCCTTCGCGGGTCTCGTCATTGGAGGAGCGCGGCTTCGCGAACTGTCCGGCCATCCGGCCCATCTTGATGACCGGCATGGCCGCACCGTAGGTGAGGACGACGGCCATCTGCAGGATGGTGCGGACGCGGGCGCTGATCTTGTCCGCGGTAGCGGCTTCGAACGTCTCGGCACAGTCGCCGCCCTGGAGCAGGAACGCCTTGCCCTGCGCCGCGGCGGCAAGCCGCTCGCGAAGGATGTCCACTTCGCCGGCGAAGACGAGCGGCGGAAGCACCGACAATTCCTTGATGGAGGCGTCGAAGACGTCGTTATCGGACCAACTCGGCTGCTGGGACGCGGGCAGCCCGCGCCAGTGGTCCAGGCCGGGATAGTTCGCGGCACCGCTCTGGGCGGTGCTGGTCAGGGCAGAGCCCGCCAGCGGCGAACCACTCCGGGAACTGTTCAGGGGGAAGGCCGTAGCCGCAGATAGCTCAGTCACCCTCTTAGGATAGTTGCCCCGGCGGGGATCGACGGCCCGGAGCCGTCATTGACTGCGCGGGCGCCGTCACACGGTCCGCTCAGACACTCCCGGGTGCTGCCGGACCGGTGCCGGCGGAGCCGTCCTCCGGAACCTCGGTGACCTTCCCGGCGAGCCGGAGCTTCACGACGGCGGCGTACTCGTCGACGTATTCCTGGCCGGAGAGGCGCATCAGTTCGTACATGATCTCGTCGGTTACGGACCGCTGGATCAGCCGGTCGTCCTCCATGCCGTAGTAGCGGCTGAAATCCAGCGGCTCGCCGAAGATCATTCCGATGCGCCGGATGTTGGGCATCCGCTTGCCGATCGGCTGGACTTTGTCCGTCCCGATCATCGCGACCGGGATCACGGGGACGCGGGCCTGCAGCGCCAGCCGCGCCACCCCCACCTTGCCGCGGTACAGCCGGGAGTCAGGGCTGCGGGTGCCTTCGGGGTAGATGCCGAGGAGCGACCCGTTTTTCAGCACGTCCATGCCGGCATCGAGCGAGCGGGCTGACGCCGCCCCGCCGGACCGGTCCATCGGAAGCTGGTTGGTGAGCCGGAAGAACGTGGCCGTCAGCCTGCCTTTGATCCCCTTGCCGGTGAAGTACTCGGATTTGGCGAGGAACACCACCGGCCGGGGCACCATCAGGGGCATAAAGATGGAGTCGGAAAACGAGAGGTGGTTGGAGGCCAGAATCGCGGCGCCTTCGGCGGGGACGTTGTCCAGGCCCTTGACCCAGGGCCTGAACAGTGTTTTCAGGACAGGTCCGAGAACGAACGTCTTCATGAACCAATAAAACACGTGGCGAACCTCTCCGGAAGGCGTCTGGCGGGCCCCGCAGCGGAACCGGCCAGCACTGCAATGACACCCTACTCTAGTGAGTTTCGTCCGGAACAGTGACACGATGGGCTCATGACCGGAAGCAGCCCTCCCCTGGCGCCCGCAGCGTTTCGATCCCCCGGCCACGGCGCCAACGCGGGCATCGGCGTGGCGATCTGCCATGGCTTCACCGGCAGCCCCCTGAGCGTCCTCCCGTGGGCGGAGCATCTGGCCCGGCAGGGCTTTGCGGTGTCGGTCCCGCTGCTGCCCGGGCACGGCACGGACTGGCGCGATCTGGCCCGCCATGGCTGGCAGGACTGGTACCGGGCCTTCGAGACCTCCTATCTGGAGCTCGCCGCCGATACCCGGCACTGCTACGTCGCGGGTCTCTCCATGGGCGGCACCATCGCCTTGCGCACCGCGGCGCGCCATTCCGTCACCGGCGTCGCCGTCGTTAATCCGGGACTGAGCTTCTACGACCGCCGGGTGCGCTATATCGGGCTGCTGAAGCGCGTCCAGCGCACTACCGTTCCGGTCCAGGAGCCGAATCCGACGGCGGCCGTGACAGAGGACGGCGACTACTCGCTCACCCCGCTGGAATCCGTCCACCAGCTCAGCCGCCTTTTCAAGGCGGCGCTGCGCGAGCTTCCCAATGTCGCCGCCCCGGCGCTCGTGTTCAAGTCGGATACCGATATCGTGGTACCGCCCACCTCGGTCGAGCTGCTGCGGAAGCGGCTTGGGTCGCGGGAGCTGTCCGTGGTGAGGCTGCCGGACAGCGGGCATGTGGCCACCCTCGACGTCGACGCCCCGCTGATCTTCGAGCAGTCCGTCCAGTTCTTCCTGCAACACTCAGCCGCCGCGGGCCAGCCCACGACGCCACCAGGCACGCCCGCCACCCCAGCCCCGGAGAAGCCATGACCATCCCCCTGGACCACACGCCGTTCAGCAGCCCGTTCACCGGAAGCGGCCCGCGCACCGGAGTCCTGCTGTCGCACGGTTTCACCGGCAGCCCGCACGGCGTCAGGGACTGGGCCAGGTCGCTGGCCGGGGAAGGCTTCGCCGTGCGGATGCCGCTGCTTCCGGGGCACGGCACCAGCTGGCAGGAGCTGGCCCGGACGCGCTGGCCGGAGTGGCACGCGGCGCTCGACGCCGCCTACCTTGAACTTGCCGCGGACTGTGAGCAGGTGGTCGTGGCCGGGCTGTCCATGGGCGGGGCCCTGGCCCTGCGGATTGCCGCCACCCGCCCGGTTGCCGGCGCCGTGCTGGTAAACCCGGGCCTCGTCATTGACGATCCCCGCGCTCCGCTGGCCGGCATCCTGAAATTCGTGCTCAAGAGCACCCCTGCGATCGCCAACGACATCCTCAAGGAGGGCATCGACGAGGGGGCGTACTCCCGGACGCCGGTCGCCGCGGCGCACGAGCTGAACAAGATGTTCAAGGACACCTTGCGGCTGCTCCCGCGGATCACCGCTCCGGTGCGGGTGTACCGCTCCGCGGTGGACCATGTTGTCTCCGACGCGAGCATAGTGGCCCTGCGCAGAGGCCTCACCCACGCCCCGCTGGAGCTGATCCGGCTGGAAAACAGCTACCACGTGGCTACGATGGACAACGACGCGCCCATGATCTTCCGCGGCTCGGCCGAATTCATCCGGTCGCTGGTTGTGGGAGGCACCCCGGACGCCCACGCGAGCCAAAAGGACACGGCAGATGAATAGACCGGACGCCAACTCTCCGGACCCGGATTCCAGCGCCAACCAGGACGACGCCGTCTGGCTGGATCTGGTCGCCCGGCTGGAAGGCCGGGACGACGCCGCAGGCGCCGGGGCCGGTGACGGGGCCGGGGCCGGGGCCGCAGAAGGCCGGGAAGCCACAGACAGCCCAGGAGGCCCGGACGGCTCAGCCGGCACCGGCGGCACCGACGCCCCATCCGGGACAGCCGGCACCACCGCCGGGACGGATGGAGCCGCCCCGGCCGGCCGGGCCGCAGCGCCCCGTCCCTTCAGCGACTTCGACCCGCTGGGACTTTCCGTCGGGGCGCCGGTTGAACTCTCCGCCAAGGAGCGGCTGGCGCGGAGCCAGGCTGCCGCATCCGCCGCAGACGGCCCGGACGCTGTGGGTGCCCAGGCTGCGCCGGGGCCGCGGGACTACGAGGCCGCGGATGAGGACCAGTCGGCGCCGGGCGAATTCGTGCCGGAGGAACCGCCCAGCCTGGCCGGGACCGACCCGTTGACCGTGCTGGCGTGGCTGGGGGCAGTCGGCGGTCCGGTCGCGCTGCTGATGTCGGCGATGTTCTGGCGTTCGGCCCCGCTGTTGGCGATCCTCGGAATGGTGGCCGCCTTTGCGGCCTCGCTGGTGTTCCTGATCATGCAGCTGCCGGGTGAAAAGGACGAGCACGACGACGGTGCACGCATCTAGGCGCACACATCCAGCTGCGCGCCTCCCGACGCACACATCCAGGGGCACGCAGCCGGACGCACCTCAGCTGCACCCACTAAGGTGCACGCCGCCAGGTGCACGCCGCCAGGTGCACGCCGCTAACTGTGCATGCGGCTGCTGACCCGGGACAGGTCCGCAGCGCCGATCAGGCCGGCGTTCGGACCGAGCGCCGCGAGGTCGATCTCCGCCGCGGGCCGGAAGCCGCGGCCGGTCAGGTTCCGGGCGAACGCCCTCCGGGCCGGGCCGACCAGCAGTTCGCCGGCGTCGCAGAGTCCCCCGCCGATCACGAACATGCCCGGATCCAGGGCGGCGGCCAGGTTTGCCAGGCCGAGTCCGAGCCATTCCCCCACGTCCTCGAGCAGCTCCCGCGAGGTAGGGTCGCCGGCCTTGGCCAGCTCGGTGACAATTACGCCGGTGATGCGGTCCACGTGGCCGTCGACCGCCTTGAGCAGTTCCTGGGCCACCGGTGAGTTGGCGGCGGCGAGTTCCCGGGCTTCCCGGCCGAGCGCGTTGCCGGAAGCGTATTGCTCCCAGCAGCCCCGGTTGCCGCACTCGCAGCGGTGCCCGCCGGGCATGATTATCTGGTGGCCGAACTCCCCTGCCACGCCGAAGCGCCCACGTTCGAGCCGGCCGTCCATCACCATCGCACCACCGATTCCGGTTCCGAGCGTGATGCACACCAGTCGGCTCTGGCCCTGCCCGGCTCCGAAACGCCATTCCGCCCAGCCGGCCGCGTCGGCGTCGTTGGTCAACAGCACCGGCCGGCGGAGCAGCCGCTGCAGATTGTCCCGGAGCGGTTCGTTGCGCCAGGCCAGATGCGGGCTGAACAGCACCGTGCCGCCGTCGAGGTCCATCCAGCCGGCCGCACCAATCCCGACCGACCAGATCCGGTGGCCGTCGCCCAGTTCCTCGACCAGCTCCACGATCACCTGTTCGACCGCGCGGGGATCATTGCCGGGCGTGGACCGCTTGGCCTGGGCCAGGATCCTGCCCTCCGCGTCGACCACACCGGCCGCAACCTTGGTCCCGCCAATGTCGACGCCGATAGCGAGGCCCTTGCGGCCCAGCCGCAGGTGCTCGCGCAAACCCTGGCCGGCCGGCGCGGCGGCCGCGCCTGCCAGCCCCCTGCGCCGCCAGGCGGCAGTCCTGCGGTACGGTCCGGGCTGCTGGCCGGGTGGAGGTGTGTGCATGGTTCACTATCCTATTCCGCGTAAAGTTACTCGCCGGTAGGTGTGGTGGAAAACACCTGCCTTGGACCGCATACTAGTGTTAGTCGTACCCCTCGCGGGTCCATGGATATCAAAGGAGCTAACGTGCGAGAAATCATTGTCCCGCCCCTGGTCAACGTCCCCCCGGAAACGAACGTCACCGATCTGGTGCTGCGCCAGGCGGCGAAGGCTACCAACCCGGCTTTGTTCTCCCGGCTTGACGCCGCCGGAGCGTGGCAGGACATCCGCGCCACCGAGTTCCTGGCCGATGTGTCACTGCTCGCCAAGGGCCTGATGGCCAGCGGCGTCGGGGCCGGCGACCGCGTGGGCATTATGTCCCGCACCCGGTACGAGTGGGCTCTCATCGACTTCGCCATCTGGTTCGCCGGTGCCGTCTCGGTGCCGATCTATGAGACGTCCTCCCCCTCGCAGGTCGCCTGGAACCTGAGCGATTCCGGCGCGGTCGCCGCGTTCGGCGAGTCCGCCCACCACGAGGCCATCATCCGGCAGGCTGCCACCTCAGAGGGCCTCACCGAACTGGCCCACGTCTGGCAGCTTGAGGGCGCCGGCCTCGACGAGGTCCGCGCCGCCGGTGCGACGGTCAGCAACGAGGAGCTTGAGGCCCGTCGCAGCCTCGCAACCCTCGACGACCTCGCCACGGTCATCTACACCTCCGGCACCACCGGCCGGCCCAAGGGCTGCGAACTGACCCACGGGAACTTCGTCTGTCTGTCCGAAAACGCACTGGCCACCTCGCTGAACAAGATCGTCCACGAGCAGGCCCGGACCATCATGTTCCTGCCGCTCGCCCACGTGTTCGCGCGCTTCATCTCGGTACTGGCGGTCGCCGGCGGCGTCACGGTGGCACACACACCGGACATCAAGAACCTCCTGCCGGACCTGCAGAGCTACAAGCCAACCTTCATCCTCGCGGTCCCGAGGGTCTTCGAGAAGGTCTACAACTCGGCGCTGACCAAGGCCGAGGACGGCGGCAAGGGCGCCATCTTCCACCGCGCTGCGGACACCGCCATCGAATTTTCCCGCGCCCGCCAGGCCGGGAAGGTCGGCCTCGGCCTCAAACTCAAGCACACCGTCTTCGACAAGCTGGTCTACGGCAAGCTCCGCGCCGCGATGGGCGGCGAGGTCGCCCACGCCGTCTCCGGCGGCGGCCCGCTGGGCGAACGGCTGGGTCACTTCTTCCAGGGCATCGGCATGCAGATCCTGGAAGGCTACGGTCTCACCGAAACGACGGCCCCCGTTACGGTGAACACGCCCGATCTGATCAAGATCGGCACCGTCGGCGCCCCGATTCCCGGGAACGCCGTCAGGATCGCCGACGACGGCGAGATCCTCGCCAAGGGTGTGTGCGTCATGCGCGGCTACTACCAGCGCGAGGACCTCTCCGGGGAGTCCTTCACCGACGGCTGGTTCCGCACCGGCGACATCGGACACCTCGACGAGCAGGGTTTCCTGACCATCACCGGGCGCAAAAAGGAAATCATTGTCACGGCCAGCGGCAAGAATGTGGTGCCGGCCCTGCTGGAGGACCAGATCCGCGCGGACGCGCTGGTCTCCCAGGTGCTTGTCGTGGGCGACAACCGCCCCTTCATCGGCGCGCTGGTCACCCTCGACGAGGAGGCCCTGCCCGGCTGGCTGCACCGCCACGGGCTGCCCGCGTCCACGACCGTTGCCGAAGCCACCGACAACACCGCGGTCCGGGCCGCCGTGCAGGAGCTCATCAACGCCGCCAACCAGTCGGTGTCCCAGGCTGAGGCGATCAAGTCCTTCCGGATTGTGCCGGCGGACTTCACCGAGGCCTCCGGGCACCTGACGCCCTCGATGAAGGTCAAGCGCGCCCAGGTGATGAAGGACTTCGAGAACGTCATCGAGGAGATGTACGGCACCCCGCGTCCCACCGAGGTCTAACCTTCACCCGCCCCAGTGCAACGCGGGGCCACTCCAACGCGGGGTCACCTCCAGCCCGTCCCGGGCCCGCCGATGGGCCGGAAGTGACCCCGCGTTGCTTGTAGAAGAAGGGTCCTTCCAGCTTTGGCCGGAAGGACCCTTCTTCGTTGTCCTGGATGTCGTTGTTGTCCTGTGCTGCTGCCGCGGCTATTCCACGACGAGGAGCAGGTCCCCGCCCTGGACCTGTTCGATCGCGCCGACGGCGAGCCGCGCGACCGTGCCGGCCACCGGCGTCGTGATGGACGCCTCCATCTTCATGGCTTCGATCGTGGCGACCGTGTCGCCGGCCTTGACTGACTCGCCGGCCTTGACAGTCAAGGTGACGGCCCCTGCGAACGGTGCGGCCACCTGGCCCGGCTGCGAGGTGTCGGCGCGCTCGGCGGCCTTGACGTTGCTGACCACGGAACGGTCCCGGACCACGACCGGGCGGGACTGCCCGTTGAGCGTGCACATCACGGTTCGCATGCCCTTCTCGTCCGGTTCGGAGACCGCTTCGAGCGAGGCGATCAGGCGGACGCCCTTCTCGAGTTCGATCTCGTGCTCCGCGCCGCGCTGCAGGCCGAAGAGGTAGTCGCGGGTGTCCAGCACCGAGAGGTTGCCATAGGACTCCACGCTCTTCTGGTAGTCCTTGGTGGGGCCGGCGAAGAGCAGCCGGTTGAGCGTCTGCTGCACGGTCCGGGAGTCCGAGTTGAGTGCGGCGCTGTCCTCGGCGCTGAGCTCGACGTCGCGGACCTTCACCTTGCGGCCCTGCAGGGCCTTGGTGCGGAACGGTTCCGGCCAGCCTCCGGGCGGGTCGCCCAGTTCACCGGACAGGAAGCCGATCACGGAGTCCGGGATGTCGTATTTCTGCGGGTTCTCGTTGAAGTCCGCGGGATCGGCGTTGAGGCCGACCAGATGCAGGGCCAGGTCGCCGACGACCTTGGAGGACGGGGTGACCTTCACGAGCCGGCCGAGGATCCGGTCGGCCGCGGTGTACATGTCCTCGATGGCCTCGAACCGCTCCCCGAGGCCCAGCGCGATCGCCTGCTGGCGCAGGTTGGAGAGCTGGCCGCCGGGGATTTCGTGCTGGTAGACCCGTCCGGTGGGGCCCGGGAGGCCCGATTCGAACGGTGCGTAGACGCGGCGGACGGCTTCCCAGTACGGTTCCAGGGCACACACGTTCGCCAGGCTCAGCCCGGTGTCCCGCGGTGTGTGGGCCAGGGCGGCGACGAGCGCGGAGGCCGATGGCTGGCTGGTGGTGCCGGCCAGCGAGGCCGAGGCCACGTCCACGGCGTCGACTCCGGCGTCGACGGCCGCCAGCAGGGTGGCCAGCTGTCCGCCCGCGGTATCGTGCGTGTGCAGGTGGACCGGGAGGTCGAAGCGTTCGCGCAGGGCACTCACGAGGCGGGCAGCGGCGGCGGGGCGCAGCAGGCCCGCCATGTCCTTGATCGCCAGGATGTGCGCGCCGGCGTCGACGATCTTCTGCGCCAGCTCCAGGTAGTAGTCCAGCGTGTAGAGCGTCTCGTCGGGGTCCAGCATGTCGGCGGTGTAGCAGAGGGCGACTTCCGCGACGGCGGTGCCGGTCTCGCGGACGGCGCGGATCGCCGGTGCCATCTGGTTGACGTCGTTGAGCGCGTCGAAGATGCGGAAGATGTCGATGCCGGTGGCGGCCGCCTCGTTGACGAACGCGACCGTGACTTCTTCCGGGTACGGGGTGTAGCCGACCGTGTTGCGGCCGCGCAGGAGCATCTGCAGGCAGACGTTCGGCAGCGCCTTGCGCAGCGCAGCGAGCCGGTGCCAGGGATCCTCACCGAGGAACCGCAGCGAAACGTCGTAGGTGGCGCCGCCCCAGGCCTCGACGGAGAGCAGTTCCGGCAGGAGCTTGGTGACGGCCGGGCCGGCCGCCACGAGGTCGCGCGTGCGGACCCTGGTGGCGAGCAGGGACTGGTGCGCGTCACGGAAGGTGGTGTCGGTGACGGCCACGGCGTTCTGCGCGCGGAGGGCCTTCGCGAAACCGTCCGGGCCCAGTTCCTGCAGCCGCTGGCGGGAGCCGGGCCGGGCAGCGGCGTCGTCCAGGGCCGGGAGTTTGGCTGCGGGATCGCTGTGCACGGTGAGCTCGCCGTTGGGCTTGTTCACGGTGACTTCGGCCAGCCAGGTCAGCAGCTTGGTGCCGCGGTCCGCGGAGACCCGGGCCTTGAGCAGTTCGGGGCGTTCGTCGATGAAGGAGGTGGCGACGTTGCCGGCAATGAAGTCGGCGTCGTCCAGCACGGCCTGCAGGAACGAGATATTGGTGGAGACGCCGCGGATGCGGAACTCGGCGAGGGCACGGCGGGCACGGGCCACGGCAGCCGGGTACTCGCGGCCGCGGCAGGTCAGCTTGACCAGCATGGAGTCGAAGTGCGGGCTGATCTCGGCACCCGAGTAGACCGTGCCGCCGTCGAGCCGGACCCCGGCGCCACCGGCTGAACGGTAACCGGTGATCTTGCCGACGTCGGGCCGGAAGCCGTTGGCCGGGTCCTCCGTGGTGATGCGGCACTGCAGGGCGGCACCCCGGAGCTTGACGGTCTCCTGCGACAGGCCAAGGTCGGCGAGGGTCTCGCCGGCGGCGATGCGCAGCTGGGCCTGGACCAGGTCGACGTCGGTGACTTCCTCAGTGACGGTGTGCTCGACCTGGATGCGCGGGTTCATTTCGATGAACACGTGCTGGCCGGCCCGTTCCCCGACGGTGTCGACGAGGAATTCCACGGTGCCGGCGTTGACGTAGTTCAGCGCCTTGGCAAACTTCACGGCGTCGCGGTAAAGGGCCTGCCGGATGCCTTCGTCCAGGTTCGGTGCCGGGGCGATCTCGATGACCTTCTGGTGGCGGCGCTGGATGGAGCAGTCACGCTCGAAGAGGTGCATCACGTTGCCCTCGGCGTCGGCCAGGATCTGCACCTCGATGTGGCGGGGGCGCAGCACTGCCTGTTCCAGGAACATGGTCGGGTCGCCGAAGGCCGCGTCGGCTTCGCGCATGGCGGCCTGCAGCGCCTCGGGCAGGGCATCGCGGGTGTCGACGCGGCGCATCCCGCGTCCGCCGCCACCGGCGACGGCCTTGGCAAAGATGGGGAAGCCGATTACGTCGGCGGCTGCGATGAGCTCGTCAACGTCTTTGGAGGGCTGGCTGGATTTCAGTACCGGGACGCCGGCTTTGCGGGCCGCTTCAAGGGCTGCGACCTTGTTGCCGGCCAGTTCCAGGACCTCCGCCGGCGGCCCGACGAAGGTGATGCCGGCCTCCGCGGCGGCCCGGGCCAGGCGCGGGTTCTCCGAGAGGAAGCCGTACCCGGGGTAAATGGCGTCGGCCCCGGATTCCTTGGCCACGCGCACCACCTCATCGACGTCGAGGTAGGCCCGCACCGGGTGGCCTTCTTCGCCGATCAAATATGCTTCATCCGCCTTCTGGCGGTGGATCGAGTTGCGGTCCTCGTGCGGGAAGACGGCGACAGTCTTGGCGCCCAGTTCATAACCGGCACGGAAGGCACGGATCGCGATTTCGCCGCGATTGGCCACCAGAATTTTCGAAAACATACTTCTCCTGCATCATCGCGGGTGTATCGGTAATTGGTCACAGTGTCTAAGAGGTGGCCGGGCAAACACAAATTATTGTGTCGACCGTCACAGCGACGCACGTCACGTGCGCCGGTTTAGGCGCAGGCGGCTTCCGGTCCCGGCAGAAGCATATCTGTGATCTGCCCGCCCCGGCACCCGATAAGGCAGGTTTCGGCGGGGCGGCAACATATGATGAGGGGTGGGTGGCGCAGCACGCCCCGGTTCCGGAGAACGCAGGAGCCGGCAGGACCCCGTCCCGGCAACCGGCGTTAGGTATTGGTTTTTCAAGTGCAAGTAGTCAGCATCAGCAGCCTCAAAGGCGGTGTCGGCAAGACATCGGTGACCACCGGATTGGCGTCCGCGGCATTGGCCGCCGGCATCCCCACCCTCGTCGTCGACCTTGATCCGCACGCGGATGCGAGTACGGCACTTGGCGTCCGGCCGGGTGACCAGTTGGACATCGGCCGGATGCTCAAGACTCCCCGGCGTGCCCGCCTGGCCGAAAACGTGGTCCCCAGCGGATGGGTGGAGCGCGCGTCCGCCAACGGCGGAGCTCCTGCCGGCCGGTCAGCCCCTGTCCTTGATGTGGCCGTCGGTTCCGCCTACACCGGCATCTACGACCGCCCCGACCTGGGCCGCCGCGACCTGCGCCGGCTTTCCACCGTGCTGGCCGGCGCGTCCAAGTACCAGCTGGTCCTCGTGGACTGCCCGCCGTCCCTGAACGGACTGACCAGGATGGCCTGGTCTGCCAGCGACAAGGTCGTCCTTGTCGCCGAACCCGGTCTCTTCTCTGTCGCCGGCACGGAACGCACCATGCGGGCGATCCAGATGTTCCGCCAGGAATTCGCCCCGAACCTCTCCCCCGCCGGCATCGTCGCCAACCGGGTGCGCAGCGGTTCCGCCGAGCACACCTTCCGGCTCGCCGAGATGGAGTCCATGTTCGGCACGCTGCTGCTGTCCCCGCATATCCCCGAGCAGGCCAACTGGCAGCAGATCCAGGGCGCGGCGCACTCCATCCACCACTGGCCGGGAGATTCGGCCAAGAACGCCGCCGCCCTGTTCGACGCCCTGCTGGCGAACCTGGTCGGCAGCGGCGCGGGCGCCGGGGATCCGGCCGCCGCCGGCCTGGTCCGCAACCGCAGCCAGCGCTAGCGGTTTCCGCGCCCGGGCCCAGACACCGGCGCCGCGCGGCACCGCACCGCGACTCTGCGCGGAACAACACCCAAAACGACAGCAACGCGGGGTCACTAAACGCCCATCCGGCAGGCCGGAATGGGCGTTTAGTGACCCCGTGTTGCTGTTGGGGGCGGTGTTGTTAGGGCTGTGGGTGGCCTGCTGCGCTAGCTGATCTTGCGGGCGGCGCGGCGCTTGCTGAGTTCGTCGCCGGGGAAGGACTGGTCGCTGGCGTGTTCGCTGGGAAGGGCTGCGAGGCTGCCTTCCACTTCGCGCCAGACGCGGCCGACGGCGATTCCGAAGACGCCCTGCCCACCCTGGACGAGATCAATCACTTCGTCCGCCGAGGTGCATTCGTACACGCTGGCGCCGTCACTCATGAGGGTGATCTGGGCGAGATCCTCGACGCCGCGCTCCCGGAGGTGCTCAACGGCGGTACGGATCTGCTGCAGGGACACGCCGGTGTCGAGGAGGCGTTTGACGACTTTCAGGACCAGGATGTCGCGGAAACCGTAGAGTCGCTGGGAGCCCGAACCGGCGGCGCCGCGGACGGCGGGTTCGACCAGCCCGGTGCGTGCCCAGTAGTCCAGCTGGCGGTAGGTGATGCCGGCCGCCTTGCAGGCGGTCGGACCGCGGTAGCCCGCATCCTCATCCAGAACGGGGAGGTCCTCGGTGAACAGCAGGCCCTGGGCACCGCTGGCGGGCACGGCAATACCAGCCGTCGGGGGCTGCTTGAGCTCGCCCGCTTCGCCTTTCGGACTCACGTGGATCCTCCTCGTCTTGGCTCCCCTGCGAAAAATGCAGCAACAACCAGTTGTTACTAGCTAAACAAAACACGGGTGGATAAAATTCATCCGTGTAATTCTGCCGGGTCTGCACTCTCCAGTGTGACCTGAGCGGCTGTTGCGTGCAATGGGAACTTGTACTTCTGACGTTAGGCCTGCCGGGGCCCAAGGTCAAAGACGTTAGCGGTATTGCCAAGGCGTGTCGAAACTTTCATCCTCGACTTTAACCTTTGCCGGTCCCGGGGGCGTGCCCTCAGCCGGCAAAGTCCTCCGGTTCGACGTCGTCGAGGAACTCGCGGAACCGGCGCAGCTCCCCCTCTTCATCGACGGCGGGACCGGGGTGGGTGTCCTCACCCTCGTCATGTTCGGTGATCCGGACGCCTGCCTCTTCCATCACGGCGTCGGCGCACCAGATGCGGCATTTGGCCCGGAGGCCCAGGGCAAGGGCATCGGAGGCCCGGGAACTGACCGTGGTTCCGTTGTCGAACTGGAGCTGGCCGTAGAAGATGTTGTCCTCCACGGCGACGATGTTGACGCTGACGATGGCGTGGCCGAGCGCTTCGACGACGTCGATCAGCAGGTCGTGGGTCATCGGCCGCGGCGGCACCACCCCCTGCTGGGCGAGCGCGATGGCGCTTGCTTCCGGAGTGCCGATCCAGATCGGCACGTGCCGCTCGCCGTGGATCTCCTTGAGCAGGACGAGCGGCTGGTTGGACGGAAGTTCAATCCGTACGCCTACAATCTCCACCTCAATCATCACATGTCCATCCTCGAGATGCGGTCCAGGACCAGGGCCCGGTGCAGCGTGAGGCACAACTCGCTGATTTCCCGGGCTGCTTCTGCGGCGCGGGCGTGGGAAGCGGCATCCTTGCGCGAGGTCAGGGTCGCCACGGCACGCTCCACCAGGCCGAACTCGCGTTCGGCGGCGGCCTGGAACGGCCGCAGGTGCCGGGGTTCCAGGCCGTGGCCCTCCAGCTGGACGCAGGCGCGCGCGACCTGGAGGGCGTGCTCATCGAATTTTCCGTTGACGTGGCCGATCAGGCCGTAGCTCAGCAGCGACTCGACCAGCGGCACGCTGGCGCCGGACTCGGCGCGGAGCTGTTCCTCGCTGAGCCGGCGGACCCGGCTGTGCAGTTCGGACGCCAGATCCTCGGAGACGATCCGCGGCGAGACCGTAACCCCGGGCGGCAGGTTCTCCGGGCGTTCCCCGCGGTCGATGGCATCGAGGTAGTCCTTGATGACCTTCAGCGGCAGGTACTGGTCGCGCTGGAGGGACAGCACGAATCGCAGCCGCTCGACGTCGTTCTCGGCGTACTGCCGGTATCCGGCCGGGGTCCGCCGGGGGTTGATCAGGCCCTTTTCCTCGAGGAACCGGATTTTTGACGCGGTCATGCTGGGGAAGTCGTCGCTCAGCTGAGCCAGGACTTCCCCGATGTTCAGAACCTGGGGTCCGCGCCGTTCCGCTTGTGCCATGGCCACAGGCAGCTACCCCGGAATCAGACGTTGCCTGCTGCGCGGGCAGGGCTCAGGTAGAAGGTGAGGCGGAACTTCCCGATCTGCACTTCGCTGCCGGACTTCAGTTCGACACTGTCGACGCGGTCGTTGTTAACGTAGGTGCCGTTCAGGCTTCCGGTGTCCACGACTTCAAAGCTGCGCGCCGTGCGGCGGAACTCGACGTGCCGGCGGGAAACCGTCACGTCGTCGAGGAAGATGTCGGCGTCCGGGTGCCGGCCCGCCGTCGTGATGTCCGAATCCAGCAGGAAGCGGGCGCCGATGTTCGGCCCGCTGTGTGCAACCAGCAGCGCAGAACCGTATGGCAGCGCCTCAACCGCGGTCCGCTCCTCGGCCGTGAGCTTCGGAACGAAGGTCGGTTCGTCGCGGACCGGCGTGAGGTTAATCGACGTGGTCTCCGAAGCCTTCACTCCACCCGTGCCATGACCGTCACCGGTGTTGTTGCGTTCGTGCCCAAACATTGATTCCTCCATTCGCTGCAGGTGTCCCCCCGCAAACAACGCATGCCGTCCGGAAAAGCCTGGCAGATCCGGGATTCACCCTCGGAGGGGCGTTGTTTCGTTGGTTTCCCAACGGCTTAGCCAACGGCTTAGCGAACGACCCGGCCCGAATGGGCTTTAGCTTTAGCCTACCTGTTGTTCGTACTCCGATGCACTGAGCAATGACTCGACCGCGTCGGCCTCTGCCAGCCTGATTTCCATCAGCCAGCCCTCCCCGTACGGATCGGAATTGATCAGCGCGGAGTCGGTGTCCAGCGCCTCATTGCGCGAGACAATTTCCCCGGAAACGGGGGCGTAGATGTCGCTGACGCTTTTGGTGGACTCGACCTCGCCGACGACGTCGTTTGCCTTGATGGTGGTGCCGACCTCCGGCATCTGGGCATAGACCACGTCGCCAAGCGCGTCCTGGGCAAAATCGGTGATGCCCACGCGCACAACACCCTCGGCGTTCGGGGCAGTCACCCACTCGTGCTCTGCGGTGTAGGACAGCTCTTCGGGAATATTGCTCATGACGGGCCTTTCCTCGGGTCAATCACCAATGTCGTCGGCGGTCAATGGAACTGTCCGCCGGTGAAAGTATAGGCATATCCGGCCGGGCCCGGGGAGGACTCTGACATGATGGGGCGATGACAGATCAAGCCGGTAACGGCTAGGCAATGCCTGAGCTTCCAGAAGTCGCGGCGCTGACGGATTTTCTCGCCGGGCAGCTGCGCGGGGCCGTTGTCACGAAGATCCAGCTCGTCTCCTTTGCGGTGCTCAAAACGGCCGATCCGCCCTTCTCCGAGCTGGAGGGCAGGACCGTGACCGGCGTGCGCCGCTATGGGAAGTTCGTCAGCCTGGAGGCCGACGGCCTGCATTTGGTCTTCCACCTGGCCAGGGCCGGCTGGGTCCGCTTCACGGACGCGCCGCACGACATTCCGCTGAAAATGGGCAAGGGATACCTCGCGGCGCGGTTGTTGTTTTCCGGTCGGTCCGGGCCGCTGGGCCTGGACCTGACGGAGGCGGGCACCAAAAAGAGCCTGGCCGTCTATGTGGTCCGGGATCCGCACGACGTTCCCGGAATCGCCGCCCTCGGCCCCGACCCGTTCAGTCCGGGGTTCGACGTCGATACCCTCGCGGGGATCCTCGGCGGCAGTTCCCAGCAGATCAAGGGCGTGCTGCGGAGCCAGAGCGTGATGGCGGGCATCGGGAACGCCTACAGCGATGAGATCCTGCATGCCGCCAGGATCTCACCCTTCGCCGCTGCCAAGTCCCTGGGCCCGCAGGAGGTCCAGGTCCTCTACGACGCCATCCACAGCATTCTGGGCACAGCCCTGCGGGAGGCCGCCGGCAAACCGCCGCACGAGCTCAAGGACGCCAAACGGAGCCACATGAGAGTGCACGGACGGACCGGCGAGGCGTGCCCGGTGTGCGGGGACATCGTCCGCGAGGTGTCCTTTGCGGATACCTCGCTGCAGTACTGTCCGGGCTGCCAGACGAAGGGGAAGATCCTGGCCGACCGGCGCACCTCCCGCTTCCTGAAATAGGCGCAGCTGGAATTCAACGAAAGCGGCAGGCCGCAGCCTGCAGCGGCCAGGCCCGGTGGAGAGCCGATGCCTGCCGGGGGTGTTTAGGGCAGACTGGTGGCGTGAGCGGAATCCGGTGGGTGCTGCACGTCGATCTCGACCAGTTCATCGCGGCGGTCGAGGTGCTCCGGCGGCCGGAGCTTGCGGGCAAGCCGATCATTGTCGGCGGCCGGGGCGACCCCACCGAACGAGCCGTGGTGTCGACCGCATCCTACGAAGCCAGGGCGTTCGGCGTGGGTTCCGGAATGCCCCTGCGCGTTGCGGCCCGGAAAGTGCCCGACGCCGTGATCCTGCCCGTCGACCAGGAGGCCTACCTCGCAGCGTCTGAAACGGTGATGGCTACCCTGCGCGCGCAGCCCGGCGCCACCGTGCAGGTGCTGGGTTGGGATGAAGCCTTTGTCGGCATTGAGTCAGAGAATCCGGAGGCCTACGCCCGGCAGGTGCAGGCCGCTGTCCTGGCGCGAACGCAGCTGCATTGCAGCGTGGGCATCGGCGACACCCTGGTCCGCGCCAAGGTCGCCACCGGTTTCGGCAAGCCGGCAGGCGTTTTCCGTCTCACTGCCGGGAACTGGCTCGACGTCATGGGCAGCCGGCCCACCAGGGACCTGTGGGGCGTCGGAACCAAAGTGTCGGGCCGGCTGGCCAAACTCGGCATCAACACAGTCGCGGAGCTCGCCGCGTCCGACCCCCAGGACCTGGTCCCGGAGTTCGGCCCCAGGATGGGTCCTTGGTACGCGGAGCTCGGACGCGGGGACGGCGCCAGCGTAGTGGACGACACCCCGTGGATTGCCCGCGGGCACAGCCGGGAGACCACGTTCCAGCGGGACCTGACTGAACCCGCCCAGGTGGACGACGCCGTCAGGGAGCTGACAGCGCATGTCCTTGAGGATGTTGTGGCCGAAGGACGGCCCGTGGTTGGGCTGACGCTCAAGGTTCGGTACGCACCGTTCGTCACCACGACCCACGCGAAGAAGATTCCCGGGACATTCGACCGGAACGAAATCCTCGCGCGGGCCCTGGACCTCGCAGCCGTCATCGAGGCGGGCCGTCCGATCCGGCTCCTGGGCCTGCGGGCCGAAATGGCCATGCCCGACGACGCCCGAAAGGGACACACACCGACGCGCGGTGGTTGGTGACGGCGTCGGTCCCGGGCTCACCAGCGCGGATGAACCGCTTCGCGGAGAGTAGCGGTTACGGGCGGGCGCACGACTTTTGGACGTGCCCCGGCACAGTGGAGGGAGTGAGGGGGTTCCCGTAACCGCGATAGGTCGTCAAACCCCGACCCGCGGCCATCCCGGCTGCCTTCAGTCCGATAAAGGCACTTCGAACGACGTGCCCTGATCGGGAAAGGGGTGCACGATAAGAGGTACCGCAAATGGGTATCGAAACTCTTGAGGAGAGAGAAATGACGGTCATCCAAACAATTCCGGAGGGAGAGGCGTTCGGCGAAACTGCTGCCTTCTATGCCGAGGACATCCGTGACCTAGGCTATGTCGCCAGCCAGACCAAGGTTATGTCCCTGCACCCCCAGGCCTACAAAGCATGGAATTCCTTGCTCGAGGCGGTGGCGGGCCCAATGGACAAACGCCGCTACGAACTTGTTACGCTCGCCGCATCCCAAGGTGTCGGGTCCCGGCACTGTCGGCTGGCACATGGGGCAAAGTCTTTGAACTACATCGACGAAACGACCCTCATCAAGATTGCCCGCGACTACAAGAACGCGGGATTATCGGCCGCGGAAGTGGCAATGATGGAGTTCGCTGAGAAACTCAGCCGACACTCAGCCTCCATGACCGACCAAGACAGCAGACACCTGCAGGATCTGGGATTCAGCGATGCGGACATCCTGGAAATTGCCCTTGCCGCTGCCATGAGGAACTTTATCGCCCGTACGGTGCAAGCGCTCGCGGTCGACGTCGACGTTCCACCGCAACTCAGCCTGGGTCTTCAGCAAGCCCTGCTTGACCCCCTAAACCCAATCGCTGGCTGAGTGACGGCCGCACAACGATTTCAGCAAAGAAGCAACAACGGCGAGGAAGAGCTCTCGGGTGAGCATGCGCTGTGACAAACCATCGACCGGATGTCTGACGGCTACCCCAGCGCTGCTACAGCCGTTGCGGCATTCCGATTGTTAAGCAGCAAAGGCCGCCTCCGGATTTCTCCGGAAACGGCCTCTGACCTGCTGTTTCCATGGTCGGGCTGACAGGATTTGAACCTGCGACCCCTTGACCCCCAGTCAAGTGCGCTACCAAGCTGCGCTACAGCCCGCTGGTCCTACCGTTCTCCGCTCATGATGATCTTCCCTTGGATATCCAAACGATTTCATCTGAGCAGTCCGGCCGAACCACCTCCAAAAGCTTACACGATTCCGGAGGCTGCCCGTGACACTTTCAGCATGTCACGGGCAGCTGTGACGGAATTAACGCTTCTTGCCGCGCTTTTCACGCACCCGCATGTTGACCTCGATCGGCGTGCCCTCGAACCCGAAGGTTTCGCGGAGCCGGCGGGTGATGAAGCGGCGGTATCCCGGGTCCAGGAACCCGGTGGTGAAGAGCACGAACTTCGGCGGACGGCTGGACGCCTGGGTGCCGAAGAGGATACGGGGCTGCTTGCCGCCGCGGACCGGGTGCGGGTGCGCGGCCACGAGTTCGCCCAGGAAGGCGTTGAGCCGGCCGGTGGCGATGCGCTTGTCCCAGCTTTCCAGCGCGATGTCGAGGGCCGGGACCAGCCTGTCCTTGTGCCACCCGGTCAGCGCGGAGATGTTGACGCGCGGCGCCCACGCCACGTGGGCCAGGTCCTGCTCGATTTCACGCTCCAGGTAGGTGCGGCGCTCGTCGTCCAGCAGGTCCCACTTGTTGAAGGCCAGAACCAGCGCACGGCCGGATTCGATGGCCAGCTGCAGGATCCGGACGTCCTGCTCGCTGAGCACTTCGTCCACGGCGAGGAGCACGACGGCGACCTCCGCCTTTTCGAGCGCGCTCTGGGTGCGCAGCGAGGCGTAGAAGTCGGCGCCCTGTGCCATGTGCTGGCGGCGGCGGATGCCGGCGGTGTCGACGAAACGCCAGGTGCGGCCGCCGAGTTCAATGAACTCATCGACCGGGTCACGGGTGGTGCCGGCGGTGTTGTCCACGACAACACGCTCGGAGCCGGCCAGCTTGTTCAGCAGCGAGGACTTGCCGACGTTCGGGCGCCCGATCAGGGCGATGCGGCGCGGACCGCCGGAGCGCTCCAGGCCCTCGATCGTGGAGAACTCGGGCAGCGTATCCATCACGTGGTCGAGCAGGTCGGCGACGCCGCGGCCATGCAGGGCGGAGACGGGGTACGGCTCGCCGAAGCCGAGGCCCCAGAGCCTGGCCGAGTCGGCTTCCTGCGCGAAGTCGTCGACCTTGTTGGCCACCATGATGACCGGCTTCTTGGACTTGCGCAGCATCCTGACGACGGCTTCATCCGTGGCGGTGGCGCCGACGGCGGAGTCGACGACGAACAACACCGCGTCGGCGAGTTCCACGGCCATCTCGGCTTGTTCGGCGACGCGGGCGTGGATGCCGCGGGCGTCGTGCTCCCAGCCGCCGGTGTCGACGACGGTGAAGTTCCGGCCGTTCCAGGTCGCCGAGTACATCACGCGGTCACGCGTGACGCCGGGGGTGTCTTCCACCACGGCTTCGCGGCGGCCAAGGATCCGGTTCACCAGGGTGGACTTGCCCACGTTGGGCCGGCCGATGATGGCCAGGACGGGATCAAGCTTGACCGGGCCGTCGAAGTCCTCGTCGTCGTACTCACCGCTCAGGAGGGCAGCGTCGTCTTCGTCCAGTTCGTAGTCGTCCAGGCCGGCCCGGAGGGAGGCCGCGCGGACCTCTGCTTCCTCATCGTCCAGGGCGGCAAGGTGCTCGGCCACCTGGTCCGTGCCGGTGGGCGTGTATTCGTCTTCGCCGGCGCCGAACTGGCCGGAGGTTTGAGTCGTATCGCTCATTGCACATTCCTTATGGGGTGATCTGCCGGCGTCCCGGCTACTGCTTCATGACGTTCTTGCGGGGAATCCGCGTCGGGCAGGGGCTGCCCGGTTTGTTGGATCGAGTCCTGGACATGGCGGGCCAGCGCGGCGCGGATCTCGGTTCCAGCCCTGTCCATTGAAACACGCCCGGTCTCGCCGGGCCTGCGGCTGACGTTGAGGGCTCCGCCGAAGCTGACGTGCAGCCGGCGGCGGAACCGCGGAACGGTGTCGAGGTGTTCGCCGGCCCGGCGGGTGCCGAGGATGGCGACGGGAACCACGGTCGCGCCGGAGTTCAGCGCGAGCCAGGCGACCCCGTTGTTGATGGCGGCGGCTTCGCCGCTCCCCCGCGTCCCTTCGGGAAGGATCCCGACGCACCGTCCGGCGTCGAGAACGCCCTTGGCCGCAAGGAGGGCCGCCCGGTCGCCCGAACGGTCAACGGCAAGTTGGCCGGAAGCCCGGAGGACCCGGCCGAGGAAGCCGGAGAACATCTCCTTCTTGACCAGGATGTGCATGGCCCGCGGCGAGGCCCCGAACATCACCGGCCCGTCCAGGAAACTGATGTGGTTGCCGGCGAAGATCACCGGCCCGGTGGCCGGGACGTTTGACCGGCCGGTCACCGAGGTCCGGTAGAGGACATGGTCCAGGGTCCAGCCCACGGGCCGGCTCCAGAGGGTCGTCCACGGGGAAGGGATCTGGGACGGCACCTGGACCGGCGCCGGGGTCCGGACCCGCTCCCGCTGCCCGGCGTCAGCCACGGCTGAGGGACCGGTGGTTGACGATGCCGTGCACGATGCCGAGGGCGGCGTCGACGGTCTCGGCGAAGTCGAGCTCCGAGGAGTCCAGCGTCACCACCCCGTCAGCGGCCTGGGTGAAGTTCACGACGGTCGAGTCCTTCGCGTCGCGCTGGGTGACCTGCGCTGCGAGCTGTTCGGCGTTCTGGCTGCCGCCGAGCTGGATGCCGCGGCGGCGCAGGCGCGCCTCCTCGCTGGCCGTGAGCAGCATCCGCACTTCGGCACGGGGCGCGACGACGGTGGTGATGTCCCGGCCCTCGACCACCATGCGGTGGTGGTGCTTTTCGATCAGTTCGCGCTGCCGGCGGATCAGTTCGGTGCGGGCGCCGAGGGTCGTGGCAACGGCGCTGACAGCGGCTGAGATGGACGGCTCGCGGATCGCGAGCGTGACATCGGTCCCGCCGACCCGGACGTAGTCCTCCAGCGGGCTCGTGCTGATTTCCAGCGGGAGGGTCTCGGCCGCGGCCTCCACGGCGGCTGCGTCCGCCAGGTCGGTGCCACTGTGCAGGCAGAACCAGGTCACGGCGCGGTACATGGCACCGGTGTCGAGGTAGGCCAGCTTGAGCCGGCGTGCCACCTCTTTGCTGACGCTGGACTTGCCCGATCCGGAGGGCCCGTCGATCGCAACGACGAGGCTCTTGCCGGGGCGGAGAATTTCCACGGTTTCGATCAGTTCCTGGGTCATTACTGGAGTACCCGCCATCCACGGTCGTTGAGGGCTTCGATTAACATTTCGTGCTTGTTTGGCAGCACGGAGATTTCCACCATGCCCACATTCTGTCCCGAAGAGTGGTCCAGCCGGAGGTCCTCGAGGTTGACGCCGATTTCGCCGATCTCGGTCAGGAGTTTGGCGATCTGTCCGGGGGTGTCATCCACCAGGACCGTCAGCCAGGAGTAGGCCTGCGGGGGTCCACCGTGCTTGCCCGGGATGCGGGACTGGCCGGCGTTGCCTTCGCTGATCAGCTGGGCAAGGTCCAGCCGGGCACCGGGCGCGGTGGGCTGCTCGAGCGTTCCGATCACCCGGTTGAGGTCCTCGCGGATACCATGCAGGATCTCCACGACCTTTTCCGCGTTCGCGCCCAGGATCTGCACCCACAGGGTCGGATCGCTCGCCGCGATCCGGGTCACGTCCCGCAGTCCGTTGCCGGCGAGGGAGAGCGCGTGCAGCGGCGTCCCCTGCAGCCGGCTGGCCACCAGTGAGGACACGACCTGGGGCACGTGCGAGACGAGTGCCACGGCCTCGTCGTGTTCCTCGGCGCCGAATTCGGAGACAATGGCGCCGAGGTCCACGGCCAGCGCCCGCGCCGTCTGCAGGGCCTGCGGCAGGGTCTCCGCCGACGGGCACAGGACCCACGGCATGGAGGTGAAGAGCTCGCCGCGGGCAGCGACGGGGCCGGACTTTTCCCGGCCGGCCATCGGGTGGGTGCCCACGTAGCGGCCGAGGTCGGCGCCGCGGCTGCGGAGCTCGGCCTGGATTCCGGCCTTCACGCTGGCGATGTCCACGACCGTTGCGCCGGGGTAGTCCGCGAGGGCGCGTTCCACCACATCCGCGGTGACGTCCGGCGGCGCTGCGACCACAACGAGTTCCGGCTGGTCCCCGTCAAGGCGCGCCAAGGGCAGGCCCGCGCCGATGTCGACGGCGACGGCCTGGTTGGTCGGCGAGGGGTCGGAGAGGAAGACTGCCACGCCGCGGCCCCGCAGCCCCAGCCCGATGCTGGTGCCCAGAAGACCGGTGCCCACGACCACCACCGGACCGTTGAGGTGGCCGCGGCCGTGGGTGCGAAAAGCAGACATGCCTACAGCCCTACGGATGCCAGCAGGTGGCCGACTTCCTGCCTGCCGAGGTTGCGGATGCTGCCCTGGCGCTGGTCGCCCAGGCCGATGGGACCGACCTTGACGCGGACCAGGCGCAGCACGGGGAACCCGACAGCGTCGAAAAGACGCCGGACGATCCGGTTCTTGCCCGAGTGCAGCACGACCTCGATCAGCACGTGGCCCGGGGTGGAGTCCACCAGCTTGAAGGAATCGACGGACGCGATGCCGTCCTCGAGTTCGACGCCGGCCTTGAGCTCGGCGCCGATGCCCTGCGGGAACGGCCCGCGGACCTGCACGAGGTAGGTCTTGGGGACTTCGTAGGAGGGGTGGGTGAGCCGGTTGGCGAGTTCGCCGTCGTTCGTCAGCAGCAGTAGCCCCTCAGTGGCGACGTCGAGGCGTCCGACGTGGAACAGCCGTTCGCCGTGGCTGTTGCGGACGAAGTCGCTGATGCAGGGACGGCCGTCCGGGTCTTCCATCGTGGAGACAACGCCCTTGGGCTTGTTGAACACCATGTAGACCATGTTCTCGTCCAGCTGGATGCGGAGACCGTCGACATGGATCACGGCGGACTTCGGGTCGACGCGGACGCCGAGCTCGGTGACGACCTGGCCGTCGACTTCGACCCGGCCCTCGGCGATCATTTCCTCGCAGACACGCCGGGAGGCGACGCCGGCCGAGGCCATGACCTTCTGCAGCCGGGTGCCGTCCTGGTCGTGCACTTCTGACTGGGGCACGTCGGCGCGGGGTCCGCGTTTGCGGGCGGGCTTGCGCACGGGCCCGAGGTTCTGGCCAAAGCGTTCACTGCCGAAGGCGCGGGCGCCGGTGGTCCTGGGGGCGCCGGTGCGCGGTTTGGGCTTGAGCGCTCCGGGGGTGCCGGGGGCCTTGCCGAAGCCGGGCTTGCGGGCGGCCGCCTTGCGGGCCGCTTCCTTGCCGGAGGGCGCCTTGGACTTCCAGTCGCCGGAGGCAGGCCTGGCGGCGGGCGCGCCGTCGGGTCCCTGCAGGTCCGGATCAATGAAGGCCTCTTCGCGGGGCTTGGGGTGCTTGAAGGGGCGGTCTCCGCCGCCCTTGAAGCCGGCTCCCCCGCCGCGGCCCGCTGCGCCGCGGCCAGCGCCGCCCTGTGCGCTGCGGCCGGAGCCCTGCGCTGAATTTTGTCCGGCACTGTTGCGTCCCGAACTGTTACGTGGTGAACCCTGGCGTCCCGCCTGTGTCATGACCCGTCCTTCGTTTGTTGGCCAACGGCCGCTGTCTCCCGACAGCCCCCGCCGGCTGGGGCAAAAAGCCTCTGCCCAGTGAATAACCGTGCGCAGGCAGCTGGTACTGCCTACATTCTTCCTGCGTCGTAGAACTCTTCGATGCCTTCCAGCCCCGGAAGATGGGGTGAAAGGTGCGGTAATTCCGCCACCGAGCCGATTCCCATGCGTTCCAGGAAATACGACGTCGTGCGGTACAGGATGGCCCCGGACTCAGGATCAGTTCCCGAGTCCTCGATCAGCCCCCGCTGCGTCAGCGTCCGCACGACAGAGTCAACGTTGACTCCTCGAATTGCAGACACCCGCGCCCGTGATACGGGCTGGCGGTAGGCGATGACGGCGAGCGTTTCGAGCGCCGCCTGCGTCAGCCTGGCTGTCTGTCCCTCCAGCACGAAGCTGCCGACGATATCGGCGAACTCAGTGCGCGAGTAGATGCGCCAGCCTCCGGCGATATTCCGCAATTCAAAGCCCCGGGGCGTGGCGCCGAAACCGTTGAAACTGGCATCGAGCACATCCGGGGCATTAACAGTATAGCCGTTATACTCCCGCTGCAGGTCCATGAGCAGCCCCTCGACGACGTCGACGGTCAGGTTCAGGCCCGCGGCGAGCTCGGCCGCCGTCGCCGGCTGGTCGATCACCATCAGGACGGCTTCGAGGGCTGCCCGGCCTCCCCCGGGAAGGCCGCCGACGTCAGTGCCGCCCTCGTCGGGGATGCCATCGGCAGCCTCTGCCGCGCGGGCTTGACCGGCTGCCCGTGTGGTCCGGGTTTCGTTCACGGCTGCTCCTCATATTCTTCACTCAGGTTTTCGCTGTTCCAGCTGTCCCGGTCCGCGGTCCAGCGGACCGTCAGGTCCCCCAGCGGGAGCAGTTGTTCGAAGGCCACGGCCTTGTCCCGGAACAGCTCCAGCAGGGCCAGGAAGCGGGCCACGACCACGAGGGTGGACCCGGCGTCGGCGATCAGGGCGCGGAAGGTGAGCGGCCGGCCAAGCCGCAGCCGGCGGCCCAGCAGTTCGGCCTGTTCCTTGACGCTGACGGGGCTGGCGTGCAGGTGGGCGAGGCCGATTTCGGTGGGCGCGGCTTCCCTGGGCTTGAGCGCGGCCTCGGCCAGGCCGGCGAACTGCTGCGGGGTGTGCCGCCAGAGGAGTTCCGGCAGCAGGGCCGCGAAGTGGCCTTCCAGTGCGACCTGCCGCGGGTACCGGCGCGCCTCCAGCTCGAGGGTGGATCCCATCATGCCCGCCACGTGCTTGAACGCCTTGTACTGCAGGAGCCGCGCGAAGAGCAGATCGCGGGCTTCGAGCAGCGCGATGTCTTCCTCGTCTTCAACCTCGCCGGCGGGCAACAGCCGGGCCGCCTTGAGGTCGAGCAGGGTGGCTGCGATGACCAGGAATTCACTGGCTTCGTCGAGGGCCCACTCCTCGCCGAGGTTCTGCAGGCCCTTGATGTATTTGATGAATTCGTCGGTGACCGTGGACAGCGCGACTTCGGTGATGTCCAGCTGGTGCTTGGAGATCAGCCCGAGGAGGAGGTCGAAGGGGCCGGTGAAGTTCGCGAGCCGGACCTCGAAGCCGGGCTTTTTCCCGGCCGGCGCCTGCGGCTCCACCGCGGGAGCGCCCGGATCTGCCACGGTCCTGACTAGGGCGCGCCGCCGCGCGAAATGAGCTCTTTGGCCAGGTTGCGGTACGCGTCGGCGCCGACGTGGTTGCCGGCGTAGCTGGTGATGGGCTCGGCCGCGACGCTGGCGTCCGCAAACTTGATTGACCGCTTGATGACCGTCTCGAAGACCTTGTCGCCGAAGGCCTCCACGAGGCGGGAGATCACCTCGCGGCTGTGCAGCGTGCGGGCGTCATACATGGTGGCGAGGACGCCGTCGACCTGGAGCCTCGGGTTCAGGCGGTCCTGGACCTTGTCGATGGTCTCCACCAGCAGCGCGACGGCGCGCAGGGCGAAGAACTCGCAGATCAGCGGGATGATGACGCCGTGGGAGGCGGTCAGCGCGTTCACGGTGAGCAGGCCGAGCGAGGGCTGGCAGTCGATCAGGACGACGTCGTAGTCGTCCTCGACCTTCTTCAGGGCCCGGTCCAGCACCTGTTCGCGGGCCACTTCGTTGACCAGCTGGACTTCCGCGGCGGAGAGGTCGATGTTGGCCGGGAGCAGGTCCAGGTTTTCCACACCGGTCTTGTGGATGGCATCGCGGATGTCGACCTTGCGGTCCATCAGGACGTTGTAGACCGTGAGGTCCAGTTCGTGCGGGTTGATGCCAAGGCCGGCGGAGAGGGCACCCTGCGGGTCGAAATCAACGACGAGCACGCGGCGGCCGTATTCAGCGAGTGCGGCCGCAAGGTTGATGGTGGAGGTGGTTTTACCCACTCCGCCCTTCTGGTTGACCATGGCGATGACCCGCGCGGGTCCGTGGGATGACAGCGGTGCGGGCTCCGGAAAGTCGCGTTGAGGGCGCCCGGTGGGGCCCACGACGGCGTCTTCCAGATCGAGTTCGGTGCCTTCCAGAGTTGCTGAACCCTGTTCGCTGCTCACGTATCTATCCACACTTTCGATGACGTTGATTGTGGTGCCTGATGTTCCTGCCGCTGGTCTTCCAGCGCCGATCTTATTCTTCCCAAGGTTACAGCGCCCGACACGGTATTCGAGGGAACCTTGACAGCCGCCATTGTTTGAGCCTCAACCTTCTGGTAGAAGTCGAAGGTTGCGCTGCCGGCACGAAAAACCGCCCGGACGCTGGCGGGCGTCCGGGCGGTTTTGAGCAGATCTGGCGGTCCGGAACGGCTCAGGCGTTGGCCAGGACCGGCTTTTCCGTAGCCGGCTCAGCTGCCTGCTCGACGTGGTGGCTGGCGATCATGGTCTGCTCGTCGAACGGCTCGTGTCCGGCGAGGACCCGCTCGACCTGCTCGCCGTCGATCTCCTTGACCCAGGTGCCGACCAGCACGGTGGCCACGGCGTTTCCGGTGAAGTTGGTCAGGGCACGGGCCTCGGACATAAAGCGGTCGATTCCGACGATCATGCCGACCCCGCCGAGCAGTTCCGGCTTGTGCGCCTGGAGTCCGGCAGCCAGGGTGGCGAGGCCGGCGCCGGTGACGCCGGCGGCGCCCTTGGACGCGATGATCATGAAGATCAGCAGCGACACCTGGGCACCGAGGTCCAGCGGGGTGCCCATCGCGTTGGCGACGAACAGCGAAGCCATGGTCAGGTAAATGGCGGTGCCGTCAAGGTTGAAGGAGTAACCGGTGGGGACGGTGACGCCGACAACCGGCTTGGACACGCCCAGGTGTTCCATTTTCGCGATCAGGCGCGGCAGTGCGGCTTCGGAAGACGAGGTGGAGAAGATCAGCAGGTATTCCCGGCCGAGGTACTTCATCAGGCGGAAGATATTGACGCCGGCGACGACCTTGAGCAGGCCGCCGAGGATCACGACGATGAACAGGGCACAGGTGATGTAGAAGGCGATCATCAGGGTGGCCATGCTCACGATCGCCTGGACACCCGTGGCGCCGACGACGGCGGCGATCGCACCGAAGGCGCCGACCGGCGCGAGCCACATAACCATGATGAGGATGCGGAAGACGAGGGCCTGGCCGTAGCCGATGGCCTTGAGGATCGGAGCACCCTGCGGTCCCATTTTCTGCAGCGCGAAGCCGACCAGGATGGCGGCGAGCAGCGTCGGCAGGACCGGGATGTCGCCCGGGATGATGCCCAGCAGGAAGTCGACCGTGCTGTCCGTGGCCGCCTTCTTTGTCGGGTCGTAGGGGGCAAGCTTGAGGCCCTCGCCCGGGTGGATCAGGTTGCCGACGACCAGGCCGATGGCCAGTGCGAAGGTGGACATCACCATGAAGTAGCCCAGGGCCAGTCCGCCGACCTTGCCGACCGTGGCTGCCTTGGCGATGGAACCGATGCCGAGGACGATGGTGCAGAAGATGACCGGGCCGATCATCATCTTGATGAGTTTGATGAAGCCGTCCCCCAGCGGCTTCAGGGACTTGCCGACCTCGGGGAACATCAGCCCGACCAGGGCGCCGAGGATGACGGCCGCGATGACCGCAATGTAGAGATAATGGGATTTGTCGAGTCCCTTGCGCTTCTTGACCGGCGTTTCGGCCGACTCTCCTCGTTGAGAGGTCATGGAGTTCTCCTTGGATAGGCTGGACGTCGGTGCGGCACAGGCTGTGGGCCCATCACGTCCGTTCTGCGTGTTCCACCATCATTGGTGATGGAGTGACGCGCATCACCGTTGCGTTCATATTGGTCATGGAAGGTTGTTGATGATCCACCGCTGGAGCATCGCCCGTCGGCTGTTTGTGGCCCATCTGCTGTTCATCCTGACCCTGACGGCAGTCGTGGGCACAGCCACGTTCGTTGATGCGCGCGACCAGGCCTATCACGAGGCCGGGCGCCGGATGGCCGCCGTCGCGACCTCGGTGGCCGACAGCCCCCTGGTGCTGGACGCCGCAGGCAGCGCGGATCCCTCGGCCCGGCTGCAGCCCTACGCGCTGAAGGTCATGGCGGATGCCGATGCGGATTTCCTGACGATCATGGCTCCGGACCGGACCCGGTGGACCCACCCACGGGATGAGGAGCTGGGCAAACCCTACATCGGCTCCATCGAGGCGGCCCTGAACGGCCAGGTCTTCACCGAGATCACCGCCGGCACCCTCGGGCCCTCCGTCCGCACCATCGTCCCGGTGCAGGACGCGGACGGCACCGTCCGGGCCCTGGTCGCCGCCGGGGTGACCGTCCGCACCGTGGACATCGCCGTCTCCGGCCGGCTGCCGGCGCTGGTGGCCATCGCGCTGGCACTGCTGATGGCCGGATCGCTGGCATCCTGGCTGCTGGGGCGGTATCTGCGGGACGTGACCCGCGGCTGGGGCCCGGAGCAGCTCGCCCAGCTCTTCGCCTACTACGAATCGGTCCTGCACTCGGTCCGCGAGGGTGTCATCCTGATCGATCCCAGGGGCAAGGTGGTGATGTACAACGACCAGGCCGCCGAGCTGCTGGGACTCACCCCGCACTCGCCCGACGGCGAAGGTACACCTGCCCACGTCGAACGTACGGCCGTTCGCGGCTCCGTTCGCGGCTCCGTTCGGCGCGGCGGGTCCGTCCGCAGGTCCGTCCGCTGGTCCGCCCGGCGCGGCGGGTCCGGCGCCGGGCAACAGGACGCGCCGTCGCTCAAGACGCTCCCGCTGGCTCCCAGCCTCCGGGATCTGTTCGAATCGGGCCGGACCGCCCTGGACGAGATCCACCTGACCGGCTCCCGGATCCTGGTGGTGAACCAGGGCCCGGCCGTCGGTCCCGGTTCCACCGGCGGGCGGACGAATGCGGCTGTGTACGGAACGGTGGCCACGATCCGCGACCGCACCGAAATCGAGTCCCTTGGCAGCGAGCTGGAAACCATGCGCACCCTCTCCGACGCCCTTCGCGCCCAGACCCACGAGCATGCCAACCGGCTTCATACCATCGTCTCCCTGATGGAACTCGGACGCGGGGTGGAAGCCCTGGACTTCGCCACCCAGGACCTTGAACTCAGCCAGCGGCTGACCGACGACGTCGTGAGTTCCGTCGACGAGCCCGTACTCGGGGCACTGATCATGGGCAAGGCGGCCGAGGCCCACGAGCGGGGCGTCGAGCTGACCCTCAACACGTCCGGGGACGGGCAGCGTCCCACCGCCGTGGCCGGGCTGGCCGTGCAGGACCTCGTGGCGATCCTCGGCAACCTTTTGGACAACGCCATCGACGCCGCCGCCGAGGCGCCCGCACCGAAGCTTGTGGAGCTCACCGTGGAGACGTCCCCCGGGTCGCTGGCAATCACCGTGGAGGACAGCGGTCCCGGGATTGATCCGCAGGATGTGGAGGAGATCTTCCGGCACGGCTTCAGCACCAAATCCCCGGGCCCGTTCGGACGGGGCCTCGGCCTGGCCCTGGTCCGCCAGGCCGTCCAGCGGCTCGGCGGTACGATGACAATCTCGAGCCCGGCCGGGGCGCTGTTCCGTGTCACCCTGCCAACATCACCGCCCGCGGCACCGCTGACATCATCTGCTCCGGCGCCGCCGGCACCTCCTGCAGTATCGCCGCCGGCACCACTGACTACCGAGGGAAGCCAATGAGCGACATCCGCGTCCTCGTCGTCGAAGATGAGCCGATCGCGGCGGCCGCGCACGCCGCCTATGTGGGCCGGCTGGAAGGGTTCAGCGTGGCCGGATCGGCCCTGGATGGACAGTCCGCGCTCCGGCTGATGACGGAATTCGCGGCTGCAGGCGCCCCGGTGGACCTGGTGCTGCTGGACATGAACCTTCCGGACCTGCACGGCCTCGACATCGCCCGCCGGATGCGTGCCGCCGGGCTGTTCGCCGACATTATCGCCATCACCGCCGTCCGGGAACTGAACATTGTCCGCAGCGCGGTGGCCATCGGGGTGGTCCAGTACCTGATCAAGCCCTTCACCTATGCCACGTTCGCGGACAAGCTCACCAGCTACCGGCACTTCCGGGAGCAGCTGGCCTCCCCCGCCGCCGGGCCGGCCGGTCCCGGGGCATCCCAAAGCGACGTGGACCAGGCCTTCGCGAGCCTGCGGACGCCGTCGGATCTGCCGCTGCCCAAGGGGCTGGCAGCGTCCACGCTGGATGCCGTGCGGGACTTCATGAAGCTGCAGTCCGGGGCCGTATCCGCCAGCGAAGTGATGGACGCCCTCGGCATGTCGAGGGTGACGGCACGCCGCTACCTGGAGTACCTCGCCGACGCCGGCACGCTCACCCGGACGGCCCGTTACGGCGCGCCCGGCCGGCCGGAGAACGAATACCGCTGGGCCCGGCCCCGGCCATAGGGGCTCGCGCCAGCGCAGGCTGCATCCACCACCCGTTGCTTCACAAGAGGATCGTATGGCAACCTCAAAGCGATCCCGCCGCCGGGCGACGACGGGCGACAGCGAAGGAGCACGGCATGGGACTCATCCATATCGACCTGTTCACCACGCTCGACGGCGTCGCGCAGGCGCCCGGCGGGCCGGACGAGGACACTGACAACGGTTTCGCATTTGGCGGCTGGCAGGCGCCCCTCCTGGACGATGTGGTCGGCGGGCAAATCGACTCCGGGATGGCGGGAATGGACGCGCTGCTGCTGGGGCGCCGGACCTACGACATTTTCGCCGCGTACTGGCCGCACGCGGACGGCGGCATCGCGCGGCTGTTCAACCGGATCCCGAAATACGTGGCCTCGCGCCAGACGCCGGCCCTTGAGTGGGCCGGCTCCACACTGCTCGGTCCCGATGCCGCCGCCGCGGTGCGCGGACTGCGCGACCGGCACGCGAACATCCACGTCATCGGCAGTCTCAACTTCGTGCAGACCCTGTTCGCCGAGCGGCTCTTCGACCGGCTCAACCTCTGGGTGTATCCGATCCTCCTCGGCGGGGGAAAGAAGGTCTTCGCCGACGGCGTGGTTCCCACGAACCTCAGACTCATCGAACCGGTCGTCGCCTCACCGAAGGGCGCCGTGATGCAGCGCTACGCGCTGGCCGAGGGCACGCCGGGCGTCGGCGACATGTCCGCGGGCATGCCGGCCGACACGCCGGCCGAAATACCGGCCGACATACCGCCGGGTGACACCCCGGCGCGCTAAGGCATCATCGACGGTCCGGAGCCCACAGCACCGGGGCGCAGGCTTCCGATCAGCTGGTCGATCACCCCGGCGTCCTCAATCGTCGAGGGCACCACGTAGTCCTCGCCATCGGCAATCTGGCGCATCGTCTTGCGCAGGATCTTTCCGGAGCGGGTCTTCGGGAGTGCCTCCACCACGGTGACATGCTTGAAGTCGGCCACGGCGCCGATGTCGCGCCGGACCAGCGCGATCAGGTCCTTGACCAGGATGTCCTCGGGCACGTCGACGCCAGACTTGAGCACCACGTAGCCGCTGGGGCGCTGGCCCTTCAGCGGGTCCGCGAGACCGATCACGGCGCACTCGGCAACGGCCGGGTGCTGGCCGATCACCTGTTCCATGGCCCCGGTGGAGAGCCGGTGGCCGGCAACATTGATGATGTCGTCGGTGCGGCCCATCACAAAGAGGTAGCCGTCCTCATCCCGGTAGCCGGAATCGCCGGTGGCGTAGTAGCCCTCGAACGCCCGCAGGTAGGAGGAGATGTAGCGCTCGTCGTTGCCCCAGAGCGTCGTCAGGGTCCCGGGCGGCAGCGGGAGTGCCAGGACAATGTTGCCCTCCGTTCCCGCCTCGACGGCCTCCCCCGTTCCGTCGACGATGTTCAGCTTGAAGCCGGGCATCGGCACACTCGGCGAGCCGGCCTTGATCGGGAGTCCGTCCAGCCCGCGGGGGTTGGCGCAGATGGCCCAGCCGGTCTCGGTCTGCCACCAGTGGTCCACCACCGGGACGCCCAGGATCCGCGAGGCCCAGTGGAAGGTGTCCGTGTCCAGCCGCTCGCCGGCGGCAAACAGGGTGCGCAGGCTCGAGATGTCGTAGTCCGCGAGGAGCGTTGCCTCGGGGTCGGCCTTTCGGATGGCGCGCAGGGCGGTGGGGGCGGTGAACAGCACGTTGACCTTGTGGTCCTGGATGACCCGCCAGAAGGCGCCGGCGTCGGGCGTGCCGACGGGCTTGCCTTCATAGATGACGGTGGTGGCGCCGGCCAGCAGCGGCCCGTACACGATGTAGGAATGTCCCACGACCCAGCCGACGTCGGAGGCGGTCCACATCACGTCGCCCGGGCCAATGTCGTAGATGTTCTCGAGGGTCCAGCTGAGCGCCACCGCGTGGCCGCCGTTGTCCCGCACGACGCCCTTCGGGGCGCCGGTGGTTCCCGAGGTGTACAGGATGTAGAGCGGGTCCGTGGCCCTGACGTGGACCGGAGCGGCGGGCACGGCGGTGGCCATCGCGGTGTCCCAGTCCAGCCAGCCGGCGTGGTCGGCCGCCGAGGAGGCGAAGCCCTCCCTGGCTTTGACGAGGACCGGGGTGTCGGGCGCGCTGGCCAGGCCGAGGGCCTCCTCGACGGCGGGGAGGTATTCGATCCGGCGCGAGGGTTCGATGCCGCCGGAGGCCGTGACCACGGCCGCGGGGGCCGCGTCGCGGATCCGGGCGGCGAGTTCCTTGGGGGCGAAGCCGCCAAAGACGACGGAGTGCACAGCGCCGAGCCGGGCCGTGGCGAGCATGGCGATGGCCGCCTCGGGGATCATCGGCATGTAGATCACCACGCGGTCGCCCTTGCCCACGCCCTGGCTGCGCAGCACTCCGGCGAACCGGGCGACGAGGTCGGTCAGCTCCGCATAGCTGTAGCGCTGCTGGGTGCCGAGCATGGCGGAGTCATAGATCAGGGCGTCCTGTTCGCCGCGCCCCTCCGCCACGTGGCGGTCCAGGGCGTTGTAGCAGGTGTTGAGGACGCCGTCCGGGAACCAGCCGTAGAGCGGCGCCCGGCTGGAATCGAGGGCGTGCTGCGGAGGGGTGGTCCACGAGATTCCCCCTGCGGCCTCCAGCCAGAATTCTTCGGGCGTCTCCAGGCTGCGTGTGTAGCTGTCCCGGTAGTTCTTGGTAACCATGAAAATGAGTCCCGTCCACGACGATGTGATGGTGCTCATGGTAGCCCCGCCCGGGCTTCCGGCACAAGGCTTCTGTATACACAGATGGGGTAAAAGAGGTGAAATGCCGGAAGAATACCGTAAATACTGGGCAAATACCCTTGGCGTGTATACACTGGAGATCGTCAGCCAATGAAGGAGGCAGGATGCGCGCCAGCGACAAGGCCTATGCGGCCCTGCGTGAGGACATCATTGAATGGCGCCTCCTGCCCGGGACGGTGCTCGCGGAGGTGGAGCAGTCCGAGCGGCTCGGCATCTCCCGCACCCCGCTGCGGGAGGCCCTCAGCCGGCTCAGCGCGGAGGGCCTGACGACGACGGCCGGCGGGCGCGGCGTCGTCGTCACCGACATCTCGCTGGAGGACATCGACGAACTCTTTGAACTGCGCGAAACCCTGGAGGGCAAGGCCGCGGCGCTGGCCGCCGAGCGTGGCGACGCCGCCACCTTCGAGCAGCTCCGCAACGAACTGCGCCGGGCGCCCGAGCTGATCAGCGCCGGGGACCCTGCCCGGCACGACTACTACCGCCTGGTCGGACGGCTGGACGCCGAGATCGACGCCGCGATCCACAACTCCTACCTCGCCCAGGCGATGCGCAGCCTGCGCGTCCACCTGGTCCGGGTGCGCCGGCTGGCAGCCGACGACGCCGAACGGCTCACCGCCGCGGCCGCCGAGCACGCCGCCATCGCCGAGGCGATCGCAGCCGGCAATCCCCGGCTGGCAGAGGCCGCCACCACGCTTCATCTGCACCGCAGTCTTTCCCACGTCAAAGCCACACATACACCTCACTAAGAAGGAGCACCATGGTCAAGGAACACCACGTCCGCGTTTACAAGAGCGAGGAAAACCTGCCCCGCGAGGACCAGCTTGCGTTCAAAATCGCGCAGGTCGCCGCGGATCCCGTCGCCGTCTCCGCGGAGGTCACCGACATGGTGATCAACCGGGTGATCGACAACGCCTCAGTGGCGATCGCCTCGCTGAACCGCGCCCCGATCGTCGCGGCCCGCGCCCAGGCACTGACCCACGGCCCCACCACGGGCGGCAAGGGCTCGAAGGTCTTCGGCATCGAGGAACGGGTGGCCCCCGAATGGGCTGCCTGGGCCAACGGCGTCGCCGTCCGTGAGCTCGACTACCACGACACGTTCCTCGCCGCGGAGTACTCCCACCCGGGCGACAACATCCCGCCGATCCTCGCCGTGGCACAGCACGTGGGTTCCAGCGGCCAGGACCTGATCCGCGGCATCGCCACCGGCTACGAGATCCAGGTCAACCTGGTCAAGGCCATCTGCCTGCACAAACACAAGATCGACCATGTCGCGCACCTCGGCCCCTCCGCCGCCGCCGGCATCGGCACCCTGCTCGGACTCGACGTCGAGACGATCTTCCAGTCCATCGGCCAGGCCCTGCACACCACCACCGCCACCCGGCAGTCCCGCAAGGGCGAAATCTCCACCTGGAAAGCCCACGCCCCGGCGTTCGCAGGCAAGATGGCCGTCGAATCCGCCGACCGCGCCATGCGCGGCCAGACCTCACCGGTGCCGATCTACGAAGGCGAGGACGGCGTCATCGCCTGGATGCTGGACGGCCCCGACGCCTCCTACACCGTGCCGCTGCCGACCCCGGGCGAAACCAAGCGCGCCATCATGGACACCTACACCAAGGAGCACTCGGCCGAGTACCAAGCCCAGGCGTGGATCGACCTCGCGCGCAAGCTCCACGGCGAGCACCCGGAGGTCACCGACCCGGCGAACGTGGCGTCCGTGCTGATCAAGACCAGCCACCACACCCACTTCGTGATCGGCTCCGGCGCCAACGACCCGCAGAAGTACAGCCCCACGGCCAGCCGCGAGACGCTGGACCACTCCATCCCGTACATCTTCACCGTGGCCCTGCAGGACGGTGCCTGGCACCACGTCGATTCCTACGCACCGGAACGCGCGGCACGCCCGGACACGGTGGAACTCTGGCACAAGGTCAGCACCGTGGAGGATCCGGAATGGACCCGTCGCTACCACTCCCTGGACATTGCCGAGAAGGCCTTCGGCGGTACCGTGGTCATCACGCTTAACGACGGCACGGTCATCACCGACGAGATCGCCGTCGCCGACGCCCACCCGCTGGGCGCCCGGCCGTTCGCACGGGAACAGTACGTGAACAAGTTCCGCTCGCTCGCCGCCGGCCTGGTCGCCGAGGAGGAAATCGAACGTTTCCTCGCCGCCGCCGCCCGGCTGCCCGAACTGGCCGCCGGCGAACTGGACCAGCTCAACATCCAGGCCGCGGCCGGCGTGATCGACCTGGCCGCCGCACCGAAGGGACTCTTCTGATGCTGTACTCGAAGGTCACCCCGGAGCAGAAGCGCCTCCGCTTCCGCGAACTGCTGGCCTCCGGCACGATCCAGCAGTTCCCGGGCGCGTTCAACCCGCTCTCGGCCCGCCTGATCGAGGAAAAAGGCTTCGCCGGGGTCTACATTTCCGGTGCGGTGCTGGCCAATGACCTGGGCCTGCCGGACATCGGCCTGACCACGCTCACCGAGGTGGCCACCCGCGCCGGACAGATCGCCCGGATGACGGACCTGCCCAGCATTGTCGACGCCGACACCGGCTTCGGCGAGCCGATGAACGTGGCCCGCTCGGTCCAGGAACTCGAGAACGCCGGCCTCGCCGGACTGCATATCGAGGACCAGTTCAACCCCAAGCGCTGCGGCCACCTCGACGGCAAGAACGTGGTGGACCTGGACACGGCGACCAAGCGCATCCGCGCGGCGGCCGATGCCCGGCGTGACCCGAACTTCCTGATCATGGCGCGGACCGACATCCGTGCCACGGACGGTCTGAAGGCCACCCAGGACCGCGCGAAGGCACTTGTGGAGGCCGGGGCCGACGCCATCTTCCCGGAGGCCATGAAGGACCTCAGCGAGTTCCAGGCCATTCGGGACGCCGTCGATGTGCCGATCCTGGCCAACATGACCGAGTTCGGCCAGAGCGCGCTGTTTACGGTCGAACAGCTCGCCGGCGTCGGGGTCAATATGATCATCTACCCGGTGACCCTGCTCCGTAGTGCCATGGGCGCTGCGGAGCGTACGCTGGAAGCAATTAAGGCTGATGGCACCCAGGAGGCCCAGGTCGGTAACATGCTGACCCGGGCGCGATTGTACGACCTCGTCGATTACCAGGCGTACAACAGCTTCGACACCGGGGTTTTCAATTTCCAGATCCCGGGTCAGTAAGCCCCGCATCGGACGTCCGGCTCCGGCCGGTTTCAACAGGCGACAGGAACAAAGGAGTTTCAGCATGGCTGAACAAGAGATCAAAAAGGGCCTCGCCGGCGTCGTGGTGGACTACACCGCGGTCTCCAAGGTAAACCCGGACACCAATTCGCTGCTCTACCGCGGCTACCCTGTGCAGGAGCTGGCCGCCAAGTGCAGCTTCGAGGAAGTCGCGTACCTGCTCTGGAACGGCGAGCTGCCGACGGCGGAGCAGCTGGCGGAGTTCACGGCGCGGGAACGCGCCGGACGCACGCTGGACCCCGTGGTCAAGCAGGTCATCGACGCGTTGCCGACCACGTCCCATCCGATGGACGTCTGCCGCACGGCAGCCTCCGTGATGGGCGCCCGGCACCCGCTCGCCGAGGATTCGTCCCGTGAGGCCAACCTGGCCAAGGCCGTGGACCTGTTCGCCGCGATGCCGGCAGTGGTTTCCTACGACCAGCGCCGCCGGCACGGCCAGGACGTCGTGGAACCGCGCGACGACCTGGGCTACTCCGCCAACTTCCTCTGGATGGCCTTCGGCGAGGAGCCGGTCCAGGAGGTCGTCGAGGCCTTCAACGTCTCGATGATCCTGTACGCGGAGCACTCGTTCAACGCCTCCACGTTCACGGCACGCGTCATCACGTCGACGCTCTCGGACCTGCACTCGGCTGTGACCGGGGCGATCGGCGCACTCAAGGGTCCGCTGCACGGCGGCGCGAACGAGGCCGTCATGCACACCTTCGACGAGATCGGCATCCGTCCGGAGGAGTCGCTGGAGGAGGCCCACACCCGCGCGAAGGCGTGGATGGAGGACGCCCTGGCGCACAAGAAGAAGGTCATGGGCTTCGGCCACCGCGTCTACAAGCACGGCGATTCCCGCGTGCCCACCATGAAGGCCGCCCTGGACAAAATGATCGCGCACTACGGCCGGCCGGAACTGCTGGGGCTGTACAACGGCCTGGAAACGGCGATGGACGAGGCCAAGGCGATCAAGCCGAACCTCGACTACCCGGCCGGGCCCACGTACCACCTGATGGGCTTCGACACCCCGACGTTCACTCCCCTGTTCGTTGCCAGCCGCATCACGGGCTGGACCGCGCACATCATGGAGCAGCTCGACTCGAACTCCCTGATCCGGCCGCTGAGCGAATACAACGGCGTCGAGGAACGGCACATGGACTAGTTTCCAGACCGTACGACGGCGGGCCGGTCACCTCTCGGAGGTGGCCGGCCCGTTTTTTGTGCCGCGGTGATTGCGCCAGGGTGATTGAGCCAGGGAGATTCAGCTGCGGTGTTTGAGCCAGGGGGCCCTTAGCCCGCGGTAATCTTCAGCGAGGTGATCATGCGCTTCGCGTTCAGGTACTCGGGGGTCTGCATGTAGGCCCGGGCCGCGTCCAGCGAAGCGAACGTCTTGGCTCCCCGTCGGTTGGCGACCTCCTCCGCGCCTCCGGCGTTGACCTGGAACGCATCGGCGAACGAGTACATCGGCGTCTCGGCAGGGCCGTTGACCACGTTGTAGAACATGCAGGTGGTGCCGTCCTGCCCGGCAAGGGTGCTGGTCAGCCCGTAGGACGCGGTGACGCGGTCCGTTTCCTGCAGTGCCCGGAAGGCGAATCTTGGCGTGACCGACCCTTTCGAGGGCTGGTACGGAAGGTCGACTTCGACCACATCCAGCACCGTGTAGGGAACCGCGCCCTGGCACGCGCCGCCGAGCCCGCCGTACGGGCCGAGGTGCAGCGACGCCACCACCACACCGGATTCGTTCGCGACGTCAACATCCACGGCCCCGGCACCGAACGCGCCGGCGGGAGTGGAGACAGTCCAGGTGGCCGGGTGCTCGAAGCTGACCTTGGCGTCGGCGCTGGTGAAAGTCCGCCATGCTCCGGTGGATGGTGTGGGGGCGGGTTTTGCTGCCTCGGACGGTGCGGGCGCAGCAGCGGGCGGAGGTACGGGGGCCGACGTCGCGAGCGTTGGCGACGGCGACGTCGTCGCCGCTGCGGACGCTGTCGGCGCCACCACTCCGACCGTCGCAGCGGGGGCGAGGGCGGCGGACCCCAGGTTGCCGGCCACGGCAATGCCCCCGGCGGCCGCCATTGCGGCCAGAGCTACGAGGGCAACAACCCAGGGCCAGCGCCGTCGCGTCCGGGGGTCGTTCGTCGTCCCTTTGTCCTCCGGGTCCCTGCTGAGAAAGTCGTGATCCTTGGAGTCCATGCCGTGCTCCCAAAATGGTTCGTGTGACGCTTGCCGGTGGGCCACCGGGAAGTGCCAGGATCGGCGCGGTGCCCTGTTCGAGCCCTAGGCTACCGGCCCGGCCGCGGCATTCTCTGCAACACTATTCGAGTCCCGGAATGTTTTTCGTGGGGGCTTGGCTCACCGCGGCGCGGAGGGATACCGGACGGAGGCCACCGTTTCGTTGTCCTCGTTCAGGACCACGACGACGTCGATGCTTTCCCCAGCCAGCGCGGGAGGCAGCCAGTGTTCCGCGTCCTGCCACATCCGGGCCAGCGGAAGCGCCCCAACTTCGAACCACTCCGGCGTTATTTCCGGGCTCTCGGCGGGTTCGCCGTCCCACTGCCGGGTGGTGAAGAGGCGGCACGACATGTTCCATTCGGGCCGGGCGGGAAAGATGAACTCGACGACGCCGGCGTGGGCCAGGTCCTCCTGCAGCACCACGACGCCGGCTTCCTCCCGGACTTCACGGACCACGGCCTCGGCGTCGCTCTCCCCCGGCTCGACGTGGCCGCCGATGCCCACGATCTTGCCGATCCCGAAGCCGGTCCGTTTCAGGCCCAGCAGTACTTCGGTGCTGGCGCCCGTTTCGCGGAGCAGGAAGCAGAGAGTGACTGGTGTGAGCTTCATGGGATCCACCCTATAGCTGCCGCAGGAGACCCCAGTTATCCGGCTGGCGGGCCTTCGCCCACGAGCCGGGGCCGCAGTTCGACCGGAATCCCCTTTTCTGCGAACTCTTTGTCCATCGCCTGCTGCGGCGTGAGCTGCTGGTTGTTCAGCGCCTGGAACTCCCAGTTGAACACGCTGGCCCACTCCTGCCGGAAGTCGGAGAGGAAACGCCCGTTCTGCAGTCTGGCGAGCTGGTACCAGGCGTTGCCGCCGTCGAGCTGGAGCGCCCGGACCCCCTCATCGGAAATTGAGTAAGCGATCCAGCCGTCGGCACAGCCCAGCACTGTGTAATAGGCCTGCTCGCCGGCGGGAACCGCTGTGATGGCCCGTTTCTGGTCATTGCGCTGCTGGTCGACGTTTGCCATGGTGCACTCGACACCGCCGGTGCTCAGGACTGCCCCTGCGGTGCCGGAGGGATTTCTGGTGGGGGCACTCGGGGAGCTCAGCGCGGGGCTGACGGAGTCCGTGGGCGTCGGGGTGCCGGTTTGGGCCGGCCCGGGCGCTGGTTGCGGCATCAGATTGCCGCCGACAAGAATGGCGCCAACGACGGCGGCACCGGCCAGGACGGCCGCGGCCGCAGTCCGTGCGGCACTGCGCCGTGCCGGGGCGCGCCCGGGACGGCGGACAACGTCCGGGTCCGTGGAAAATACGATCGAGCGGGCAGAATCACTTCCCGGCGCCGCTCCCGGCACTCCCGCCCGCGGTTTGGCGGCTTTCATGAGCTGTTCGATGCGGTCCATGGCTAGTCCTTCCGTGCGGTCATGAGCTGAGCGGGTGCGGCATTCGCGAATGCCCGCCGTGCCCGGTGCAGGCGGACCGCCGCGGCCGAAGGGGAACATCCCAGCGTCTGGGCCAGTTCGGCGGTGGTCAGCTCGTCCCAATAGCTCAGCATCAGGACCTCGCGGTCCCGCTCCCTGAGCTTCACCAGCACCCCTGCCACGGCAGTCCGTTCTTCAGAGTTCGACTCGGAGACCTGGCTCCGGGCCTCATCTTTCAGCCGGTCAGCAAGTTCCTGGCGGCGCCGGCGGCCCTTGTACTCATTGCCGATCACATTCCGTGCGGTCGCCAGCAGCCAGCCAATGCCGGGCGGCTCCGCCGGCTGCTTCTGCCATGCGATCCTAAAAACATCCGCCGCAAGTTCCTCGGCCCGGTGCCGGTCATTGATTCGGCAGGCAATGTACTGGTAGACCCGCGCGGAATGCTGGTTACGTCCCGTGGAGTGGTGTAGATCTCAGCAGTTGCGCGTTGCTCCGGTGACGTAGTGAGCCATCGTGCGATGGTCAGTGAGAACCGATCAAAGAACTCACAAAGGAC
>NZ_JBWZCG010000012.1:0-126693 GCF_059383415.1 Pseudarthrobacter sp. RHLT1-30-1 | reverse complement strand
GATCGGCCCGTACCCGTCCAGCATCGCCGGTTCCTCGGTCGCGCCGAGCAGGGACATCACCGGGACGGTGATCAGGACCTGCGCCCGCGGCGACGGCACACCCCCGCCCTCCCCCCCACCTTCACCCTCAGTGCCGGTGGTGCCGGGCAGGCCGGTGGTGAGCAGCCAGGTCGCGGCGATGTCGGCGCGGAGCTGGGTCAGGGTGCGTGCCTCGGCGGGGCCCTGCAGCGCGCGGGCGGCCGCGGTGCTCCGGTCCCAGATCCCCGCCGCGGTATCGGCCGGGAGGTAGGCGGAGAACCAGGCCATCCCGTCGGTGTCCGGGCGGAATTCGACCCGCCGGTCCGCGACGCTCTTGGTGTGGCGTTTTTCGATGCTCTCCGCGTGGTGGCGTTCCCGCCAGGTCCGGGCCTTGGCCCGCAGCCGGCCCGGGACGAGTTCCCCGGCCGGGCAGCCCCGTGCCGGGTTGGGTGCGGCCGGGTCCAGGAAGTGCGCCTCCAGCGCCGCCGCGCCGGTCGGGTCCAGGTTCGTGGTTTCGTCCACCAGGACCCTCGCGTGCGCCCAGGAAATCGTCCCGGCCCTCAGCGCCGCGAGCGTCAGCGGCAGCCTCTCCGTCAGCGCCTGGCACTGGAAAAGGAACCCGTCGGCGGCCGCTTCACTCACCGTCAGCAGGCACGCGATCTCCGCCCGCACCGCCATCTCCTCCGCCGCGTTGTCCCGCAGCGACGCCGCCGGGGGCGCCAGCGCCTGCGTGTCCTTCACGATGTCCGCGGCCAGCTGCACCTTCAGCGCAGCCAGCGGGCCGTCCACCGCGACCACCAGGGCCAGCGCGTCCAGGGAACCATCCACCCGGTCCCGCATCGGATCATCCCGCAACGGATCAGGGCCGCCAATGCCGGATGATCCAGCGCGGTCAGCGCCGGCGCCCGCGCCGGCACCCGGGAAGGCAAACAGCGCCGCCGTCGCCGCCCCGACCGCCGCCAGGGCCTCCCTGCTCTCCACACTCAAGGCCGAGATATCCATGGACCAAGACTGTCAGTTACCTGCGACACTTTTAACGAACCACCACCGGCAGCGCGAGGGGCGCCGGCCCCGGCCGGCGACCCGGACTTGGATTTTCTTCATCCACAATTGCGTTCCCGGCCAGGACCGGGTCGAGGGCCGCCAGCGCAAACTTTCCACGCCGCCGTTGATCGGTTTGCCTGAACGCCGAAGCCAGCAGCCGTGGACCGGTTCCTTCTTTTTCTGCCACTCGACGTACCTGTTCTTGTAAGCCTGAGAATCGACGGTCCCGATGACCCCACAACCATCACAGGCTCGAGTTCGCGGAGCCTGCGGGGAATGTTGTCCAGCTCCGCATAGGTGAGAGGGCGATTGGGACAGCCGAAGCGCCGGCGAGCAGTGCCCAGATCCAGAGCACCGGTTGGACACCGATCCACGTGGCCACCGCGCCCCCGGCAAGACTGGCGACAGGCATAATTCCGAGGACGAAGAGTCTGTTGCTGGCCATGACTGTGCCAAGCGCGCCGGAGGGCGCGATCCGCGGGATGATACCGGCGCCCGCTACGGATATGACGACAACAAGGAAGGCCCACGCGAACGCCGAGACCCCGAGCCAGAGAGCCGGGAACCATGGGAGAACCGGGGCAAGGGGCGTCAGCGCGACGGCCGGGACGCTGGCGAGGGCACTAAGAATCCTGGTCATGCCAATGCCGAACTGTGTCAGGATGGCAGGTGCTGCGAAGGAGGCCGCAAGACCGCCCAGGGCTGCAAAAGTGCTGAGGAGCGCGAAAACGGCGGGGCTGAGCCCCAGAACGTTGAGCTCGTAAACCGCCGTAGCGGCGCTGCCGATCATGGTGGCAGCGTTGAGAAGCATTCCTGACAGGAAAAGACCCCTGAGCACCGGGTGATGAATGGTCAACGACAAGCCGGCCCGGGCCGCTGGCCAGAAGCCATCGTGTTCCCGCGGAGGTTTGACGTCTTCAACGACCTTGATGCTCCTGAGGGCAAGTGCGGACAGGGTGTAGGAGACTCCGGCAGTCACCAGCGCAAACGGTGCGGCGGTGGCACTGAGCAGCGCCCCCGTCAGGGACGGGGAGCCGACGGCGACCGCGCTGGCTGCCGACTGCAGCCGGGCATGGGCGTCGCTGATCCGACCCTGGCCCACCACCGACGGGAGGAACGCACCATGTGCGGTGGTGAACACAACATCGCCGACGCCGATCAACGCTACACAAGCCAGCAAGTGCCCGATTGTCATGGCACCGGCCAGGAAAGCCATAGGAACGCTTAGGACCACCAACGCCCGGAATACGTCCGCGGCGATCATCAACCGGCGCCGTCCGAGTCGGTCCACCCAGACGCCAATCGGCAGACCAGGACAAGGAATGCACTCATCCCCAGCGCGTTAATGATCCCCACCTCCAGTGCCCCGGCACCGAGCATCGAGACCGCAATGATCGGGGTCACGACACGGCTTGCCTCGTCTCCGATCCCTTCGAATGCGCTGGCCATCCACAGCTTCCGGAAAGAACGCAGCCGCATGAGCGATTCTCCGGCCGGCAGCCGGCGCAAGGCGTCGCTTTGAGGCTGTAAGGCCACGCCTGGCAATCTGTCAGGAATAACCTGACACGTCAAGTATGCTGGACAGCGTCAGCGTTTCATCCGAGGGAGAACGTCGTGGAAGAAGGAGAGTGCCATGGAAAATGGAATGCCTTTGGACAGCCCCTTGATGTGCAGCTTCTGCGCGGGACCGGCAGTCGCCTCACGTCGCCTGGTGGCGGGCCCCGGTGTTGCTATCTGCCAGGTATGTGCCGCAGCAGCCATGGATCTGTTCAGCAGCACGGATGGGGCACCCGGAGTTCCCCCCTGGGCGCAGATGACTGATGATGAACTACTGGCGCACCTTCCGGAAATCGCCGCCGTCGCCTCGCAGGTCGAAGAGAGGCTGAGTGCCTGGGTGGGTACGGCGCGCGACAGAGGAATCAGCTGGGCGCGCATTGGCTCGTCACTGGGAATGACCAGGCAGTCAGCCTGGGAGCGTTTTCAGCCCCGCACCGAAAGCCGGCACCGCGCGCTTGGCCGGATGCAGTAGCTATGCCACGCCTCTCACGGCCTTGGCGGCCGCCCCCGAACCAGCCTGTCTATGCTCAACACATGTACTCTCACAGCGAACCGCTTCCACATTCCCCGAAGCGGGTGCTCGTGGCCGGGGTGTCGGGTGCGGGGAAGACAACGCTCGCAGGGCGGATCACTGCCGCAACTGGAGGCACACACACGGAGATTGACGCGCTCTTCCACGGACCCGCGTGGACGCCGCGACCTCAGTTCCTCGCCGATGTGCGCTCCTTGGTCCGGGCGGAGTCGTGGACCACCGAGTGGCAGTACGACGCCGCGCGACCGCTGCTCGCGGAGAGCGCCGATACCTTGGTGTGGCTCGACCTCCCTTTTCTGCGCGTCACGCTTCCCCGCCTCCTCCGGCGTACCATCCGCCGGCGGCGAAGCCGGGAAGAGCTGTGGAACGGCAACATCGAAGCACCGCTTTGGACGGTTCTCACCGATCGCGACCACATCGTGCGCTGGGCCATTAGATCCAGGAAGAATTACAGAGCTGCCGTGCCCCGCCTCATCAGTGAACACCCGCACCTCATTGTGGTGCGGCTTCGGTCGCAACTCGAGGCTGAGGAATGGCTGTCCGGCCCCCTGCGTGGCGCCAACAGTTTCCTGCCCCCTGCGCGGCGCCATCAGTGTCAGACACCGGAGTGATTGTCCAATAGGGTGGGGCCCATGCCACAAACCGCGGGACAGAAGTTCGGATCGTTGGTGCTTCCGCTCTACTTGCTGGCGATCGCTGCCGGCGCGGCGGCCGGGGCAGCGGCGGGCGCTGTTGTGAGCGGGGTTTCGGCCATCCAACGGGCCATCGAACCGGAACTCGCCGTCGGCTGGGGACCTGGCGGCATTGGTATTTTCCCGGTTCTCGTCGGCTTGCCGGCTGGCGCCTTGATGGCCCTGGCCCCCGCGGCCGGGGCCGTTGTGGCCTTATTCGCGCAGGCCTGGAATGTGCCCTTCCCGTCCCTGCGGAGCCAGGCCCGGGCCGCGGCGTGGGGGGCTGGTTCGGCGTCGGTCTTACTGGCCGGTGGTGCATTGCTCCTGGACGGCCGGAATCCGGTGGCAGTCCTCGCCGCGGGTGCAGTTTTTGTTCTTGTTTCGTGCCTGGTCGCGCATGCGGTTACTGCCCGGCTGCTGCGGCACCTTGCGGCCGCTGAATCAACCGACCGAGCGTAGCTGCAGGGCTGCAAGCATCACCGCGGCCGACAGTCACAGCCGGCGTGGACCCGGGGCCGACGCCTTGAGGGCGCGGGCGATCCCGTGCGCTGCCGTCAGAAGTGCCGGAACGGTAAAAGGCACGGCGGCTTCGCCCCTGGGAACAATGGCATTGAGCGCAGCCGCAACTGTGCCGTCAGGGCCGAAGACCGGCACGGCGATGCCGGTCCATTCGGACACTCCGATCCCCGGGATAGCGACATAGCCACGCTGCCTGATCTCGGCCAGATGCTTCCGGATCAGGGCCGGGTCCGTGATGGTTTCCGGGGTCATCTTCTCCAGCCGGCCGGACAGCACCTCTTCCAGCACCGCGGATCCTGAGTACGCGAGCAGGACGAGCCCGGAGGACGCGGCATGGACCGGCATCCGCTGCGCGATTTGCGCCGCCCGCAGGGCGGAGTCCGGCGAAGAGAGGCGCTCCACGTAGAGCACGGTGCCATGGTCCAGCACGGCGAGGGTGGTGTGCTGGTGCACGGCCGCCTGGACATCCTCCATGTACGGCAGGGCCACTTCACGCAGATTCAGCGCCCTCGATCCCCGGGCGGCGAGCTCCCACATTCGCATCCCGGAACACAGATTTCCGTCCGGCAGCCGCTCGATCAGGCCATGCAGCACCAGATCGTCGACCAGTCGGTGCACTGTGGTCAGGGGCAGGCGCGCGCGGCTGGCGAGGCCGGAGAGCGTCATGGTCGGGAGATCCCGGTCGAAGGCGCTCATCAGCCGCACGACGCGGCTGATGACCGATTCACCGGAGGGGGAATTTGCCATGGCGCGCCCCGGCCCCTGCGTCGTCGGGAGTCACTTGCTCAGTCCGCCGTCGTCGGCTGATCAGACGCCGGCCACTCGGGTGATGCCCCGGTCGGCCGCGAGCTTCGCGATGTCCCGGCCGGCCCGGTAACCGAAGACCAGTGCCGGGCCGATGTGCGAGCCGTAGCCCGGGTAGCCGCCGCCGAAAACGCTGACGGCCGCCGCGCCGACGGCGATCAGGCCGGGCACCGCGGTTCCCTCTTCGGTGGTCACTTCGGAGCGTTCGTTGACGCCGATGCCGGCGAAGGTGCCCAGGTCGCCCATCTGGATCTTGGCTGCGTAGAACGGTCCCTTGCCAACCGGGGCCAGGTTCGGGTTCGGCTTGTGCTCCATGTCGCCACGGAAGTGGTTGTACAGCGTGGAGCCCCGGCCGAATGCCGGATCCTCGCCGAGTTCCGCTGCCGGGTTGAACGCTGCCACGGTTGCCGCCAGGCCCGCCGCGTCAATGCCGAGTTTGCGGGCCAGCTCCGCCAGGGTGTCCCCCTTGACGAGGTATCCGGTCTTGTAAAAGTAGCCGCGCGGCATCGGCCAGGGCTTGGCGTAGCCGATGCCGTACTTGTGCATCGTCTTCGCATCGCCGATCACGTACCCGAACGTTTTGTCCTCGTCTTTGTTGTGCGCGATCATGGTTCCGCCGAAGTCGTGGTAGCTGAGGGCTTCGTTCCCGAAGCGCTTGCCGTGGCGGTCGACGGCGATCAGGCCCGGCAGGCCGATGGCGCGCAGGTGCGGGAACAGCCGCTCTTTGCCGTTGAGGTATTTGAAAACCGTGACCGGCGCCCAGGACCCCACGCTGAACACCGAATTATCGATGTGCCCGCCGGCGCTGATGGCCAGGGTGGCGGCGTCACCGCCGTGGCCCACGGTCGGGGTGAAGTGGTCCTCGCCGTCGGGATCGTGCGGGAAGTACTGCTTGCGCAGTTCCTTGTTGCCGGAGAAGCCGCCGGCGGCCAGGATGAGGCCCAGGCGCGCCTCCACGGTGGCCGGGTGGTCTCCCCCAAGGACGGCGCCGGTGATGTTGCCGGCGTCGCCCCTCGTCAGGGAGAGTGCCGGCGAGGAATTCCAGAGGCGCACGCCGAGGTCATCCGCGCTTTTCACCATCCGGGTCATCAGCGCGTTGCCGTTGGACCGCAGAACCGGGCGCTGGTAGCGTGCCGCGTCCGCCCAGGTGCGCACCAGCTTTTTGGCAACGTAGACAAACGACTTGACCGACTGGTTCACATGGAAGAACTCGTTGATGTCCGGGCCAACCTGCGGCATGTAGCCGAAGACGGTGTAGGAGCTCAGGTAGGGCTGCATCAGGAGCCGCTTGTCCCCCAGCACCCGCGCGTCGACGTCCTGCGGCAGGATGGCCCGGCCGGAGAGTTTCGCGCCGGGCAGGTCCATCTTGTAGTCCGGGGACTTCTCCGGATAGGTGAACTTCACCTCGGTCTCGTTCTCAAAGAAGGAGATGGCTTCGGGCACGGTGTCCAGGAAGTTCCGCACCCCGGTCTCGTTGAACGTCTCCGGCGCCAGGCTTCGCAGGTACGTCTCCGCTTCCTCGCGGGTATCGCCCTGTTCCAGCCCCTGCCTGTTGCCGGGCACCCAAGCCCAGCCCGCGGAGATGGCCGTCGTGCCGCCGAAGTACTGCTCCTTCTCCGCGACGATCACGTTCAGTCCCTGCGAGGCGGCTTTCAACGCTGCAGCCATACCGGCCACACCGGACCCAATGACGAGGACATCACAAAGGACGGGTTTACTCATGGTTTTGCTCCGTTCAGTCGGCCCCGCGTCGTTGCGGCAGCCGGGTGGAATGCTTGACCCCCAGTAGAGCCGGTTACACGGATCACTGCGAGGTGGATTACCATTGAGCGGGAATCCTGAGGAGGATCAATGGCCAACTCCGCGTCGGGCGAGTCGATCATCGGCCGCTTCGTGAAGATCGTCAGCGCCTTCGACGACCGCCACCCCTCCATGAGCGTCGCGGAACTGGGCCGGCGCACCGGCCTGCCCGTGACCACCGCGTACCGTCTGGTCAACGACCTGCTGCTGGAGCGTCTGCTCGACCGGGACCCGGGCGGCAATGTGCACATCGGGACCCGGATGTGGGAGCTGGTGTCGCGCGGTTCCAAGATGGTGGGGCTGCGGGAAGCCGCCCTGCCGTTCATGGAGGACGTCCAGGCCGTGGTCCAGCATTCCACGACTCTGGGTATCCTCGATTCCGATGAGGTCCTGTACATCGAGCGGATCGGCTCGCATTCCACCATTGTGGACATCACAAAAATCGCCGGCCGCCTCCCGCTGCACGCCACGTCCTCAGGACTGGTGCTGCTGGCCAATGCGCCGTCCGAGTACCAGGAGACCGCCCTGGCCCGGCCCCTGGCGAAGTTCACCGAAACCACCCTCACCGACCCTCCCCAGCTGCGCCGGCACCTGGCCGAAATCCGGCAGCGGGGCTACGCGGTGATGCCCGGGGTGATCGTGACGGAATCCAGCGGCATTGCCGTCCCCGTCTTCGGCCCGGACAATACCGTCGTCGCCGCACTGAGCGTCGTGGTGCCCCGGAACGAGGAGAACGTACCGGCCCGGGTTCCGGTTCTGATGGCCTCCGCACGCGGCATCTCCCGCGCCCTGGGCTGGCGCGGCGAACTCAAGGGCGCCCTCCGCCAGAGCTACTAGGCGTTAATTTTCCGTTCATCGGCAATCCTGTGGTCCCCATCACAGCCCCGCTGTCACTCTGGCTAAGACGCAGCAAAGAGGCTGCAGGAGTTACGAGGAGCAGACCACATGAACATCACAGCGAACCGCGTGGCCGGTAAGACCGCAATCGTCACCGGCGGCCGCGGCGATCTGGGCAGTGCCACCGCCGCCCTGCTGGCCCAGCACGGCGCCAAGGTGGCCAGCCTCGACGTTGCCGGCGTCCCGGCCGCCGCCACCCACCCCGGCATCAGCCAGTACGACGTCGACGTGACCAGCGAGGACAGCGTCGCCCGCGCGATCCGCCGGATCAGCGACGACCTCGGCACGCCGGACATCCTGGTGAACGCCGCCGGCATCATCGGCCCCGCCGGCGCATCCCATACCGCCTCCGTCGCCGACTTCGACACGATCTTCAATGTCAACGTCAAGGGCGTCTGGCTGATGACCAAGTACGTGGTTCCGGGCATGATCGAAAAGGGTGCCGGCAGCATCGTGAATTTCTCCTCGATCCACGGCCTCACCGGCGGCAAGAACGTTCCGCTGTACCACGCCACGAAGGGCGCCGTGCGGCTGCTGAGCAAGTCCGATGCGGCCGCCTACGGCGGCCGCGGCATCCGGGTGAACTCCATCCACCCCGGATCCATGAACACCCGGATGAGCCGCCGCTCCGCCGAACAGTCCGACATCGGCGCAGAGCTGTACTACCAGCAACTGGTCGGCTCCAACCCGCTTCCCCGCCAGGGCGAGCCGGACGAAATCGCCTACGGCGTCCTGTACCTGGCCTCCGATGAATCCCGTTTCACCACCGGCTCCGAGCTCGTGATCGACGGCGGCTACACCGCCGTCTGAGGTCCCGCCCGACGCTCCGCCCAGTCACGTTCCCGGGGGCTGCCCCGCAGCCTGGTCGGAACTTCTTCTTCCCTGAAAGGCAACACCCATGAAATTCGTCAATGGACCCGCATCCGACCGCTACGACGTCGTTGTCGTCGGCTCTGGCGCCGGCGCCCTCACCGCGGCGGCCACCGCAGCCCGAGCCGGCAAATCCGTCGTCGTCCTGGAGAAGAGCGCCCTGCTGGGCGGGACTTCTGCCGTCTCCGGCGGCATGCTCTGGGTGGCCGACAACCACCACGCCCGCGAAGCCGGCATCACCGATTCGAAGGAAGCGGCCGCCGAGTACGTGCGGGCCGTGGCCCGCGGACGCGGTCGGGAGGAGCTCCTGGACGCCGCCCTGGACTACGGGGACCAGATGCTCCGCTTCGTCGAAGCAGAATGCGGCGTCCGCTTCATCTTCCTGGACAACTTCCCCGACTACCGCCAGGACCTGCCCGGCGCCATGGAGGGCGGCCGCACGGTCGAGCCCGAGCTGTTCAACTCCAAGAAGGCGCTCGGCGCCCTCACCGCACATGTCCGCACCGACGGCCGCGCCCCGTTCACCATGCAGGAATACGAAAGCTGGGGCGCCTTCACCAGGTTCCCCTGGGACGACCTCAACCAGCGCCAGGCCGACGGGCTCGTCGCCAAAGGCCAGGCCCTCGTGTCCATGCTCCTGGCCAGCCTGGTCCGCGACGGCGCAGCCCTGGTCACCGGCGCCCGCGGACACCGGCTGCTCACCGGCGGCAGCCGGGTCACCGGCGTCGAACTCGAATCCGGCGAAGTTTTCCAGGCGAACGACGGCGTGGTGCTCGCCACGGGCGGCTTCGAATGGGACAAGGCGCTGGCCGACTCGATGCTCGCCTCGCGGCTGCACACGATGTGCTCGCCGCCCTCGAACACCGGCGACGGGCTGCGGATGTCCCAGCGGATCGGCGGCCAGACCCGCGGCACCCGTGAGGCCTGGTGGGCCCCGATGTCCGTCACCGGCGACACCCGCGACGGACAGCCGATCGGAACCCTGCTCCGCTTCGAGCGGCAGGGCCCCGGATCCCTGATGGTCAACCGGCACGGCCGCCGCTTCGCCAACGAATCCCAGAACTACAACGACTTGGCCCGGAGCCTGCAGTCCTGGGATTCGCCCCGGAACCAGACACTCAACACCCCCGCGCACGTAATCGTCGACCACGCCTACCTGGAGCGCTACGGCATCCTGGCCCACCGCGCCGGGCAGCCCACCCCTGCCTACCTGACCGAGGCGGCAACCCTGGCGGAACTCGCGGCCAAGATCAATGTCCCCGCCGAAAACCTCAGTGCGACGGTGGCGCGGTTCAACGAATACGCGCTCAAGGGCGAAGACCCCGACTTCGGCCGCGGCGAAAGCGCCTACGACAAATACTGGGGCGACGACAACAACCCGCACCCGAACCCGTCCCTGGGCCCGCTGCAGGCCGGACCGTTCTATGCCCTGGAAGTGGTCAACGGCGCCTTCGGCACCAACGGTGGCGTCGCCACCGACGGCCGGGCCCGCGTCCTGGACGTCGACAACCGCCCCATCGAGGGCCTCTACGCCGCCGGCAACACCACCGAAAACGCCTACGCCGCGGGCTACCCCGGCGCCGGTGCCACCCTCGGCCCGATCATGACGATGGGCTACCTCGCCGGCCGCACCATCGCCGGCGCGGATCCCGCTTTCGTCTCCGGTTCCCCGGCCTCCGCCGAAGCACCCGCCGAAGCACCCGCCGAAACCGCCGCCACTGCCGAGGCCAGCGCTGAACTGGTGAGTGCCTGAGATGATCCGCCACACAGTACTTTTCAAGTTCAAACCGGAGTTCCCGCCCGCCGACAAGCAGGCCTGGATTGCCGGGCTCAACAAGATGACCGGGAACATCCCCGGCATGCTCAGCCTGACTCACGGCCCGGACCTGCTCAACACCGAGCGGTCCTTCGATTACGCCATCGTGGCGGACTTCGAGAAGGTCGAGGACATCGCGGTGTACAACACCCATCCGCTGCACGAGCCGCTCAAGGCCTACTCATTCCCCAACAGCCAGCAGATCCTCGCGGTGGACTTCCACCTCGGGGATACCCCGCCGGCTGCCGCTAAGACAACGTTGTCCTAAGGAGATCCCCATGCACACTGCACCCGCTCCCAGCCTGGCCGCACGCAAGACCCCGCGGAAGGCGGCCCTGGCCTCGTTCCTGGGCAGCACGCTGGAGTACTACGACTTCTTCATCTACGGGACGGCCGCCGCGCTGGTCTTCCCGCACCTGTTTTTCCCGTCCGCCGACCCCGCCCTCGGACTCGTTGCGGCCTTTGCCACCTTCGGCGTCGCCTACGTGGCCCGGCCCGTCGGCGGACTGGTGATGGGCCACTTCGGGGACAAGCTGGGGCGCAAGAAGATCCTGCTGCTCACCCTGGGCATCATGGGCCTGGCTTCGCTGGGCATCGGTTTCCTGCCCAGCTACGAACAAGTCGGCATCTGGGCGCCGATCCTGCTGGTGGCCGGCCGCCTGGCCCAAGGCTTCTCCGCCGGGGCCGAGTCCGCCGGGGCCTCCACGCTCACCCTGGAGCACTCCCCGGAAGGCAAACGGGGCTTTTACACCAGCTTCGTAATGACCGGCTACGCCTCCGGTATGGTGCTGGCCACCCTGGTCTTCATCCCGGTCACGGCCCTCCCGCAGGAAGCCATGATGAGCTGGGGCTGGCGGATCCCGTTCTGGCTCTCCATTGTGGTGCTGGGCATCGCCTACTGGGTCCGGACGCACCTGGACGAGACCCCGGTGTTCGAGGAGGCGCAGGAAAAGCAGCAGGTCGCCCCGATGCCGGTCAAGGAAGTCCTCAAGTTCCAGGGCGCCGATGTCCTGCGGGTGGTGGGGATGTCCATTATGTCCGTGATGCAGACCATCTTCACGGTCTTCGGACTGGCGTACGCCACCTCCACCGCAGGATTTGACCGGGCCTCGATCCTGACCGTCAACGCCGTGGCCATTGGGCTGTCGATGTTCGCCATGCCGCTGGCCGCGAAACTGTCGGACCGGATCGGCCGGCGCCCGGTGATGCTGACTGCAGCAATCGGCTGCTCGGTCACGATCTTCCTGTACTTCCTGTCGCTCTCCTCGGGCAACATCGTGCTGGTCTTCCTGGCCGCTTTCCTGAACATGACGGTGCTGTACTCGGGGTTCAACGGCATCTGGCCCTCGTTCTTCGCCGAGCAGTTCGCCGCCCCCGTGCGCTACACCGGCATGGCGATGGGAAACCAGCTGGGACTCGTTCTGGCAGGTTTCGGCCCGATGATCGCCGGCCTGCTGCTGGCCCCCGGCATCACCGGCTGGATTCCCGTGGCCGTTTTCGCCACGGTCTGCATGCTGATTGCGGCCGCCTCGGTGTACTTCTCCCGCGAGACGTTCAGGACCCCGATCGGGGAACTGGGCGCACCGTACCTGGCCGGCACTGCCCGGCGCCGGGAGCTGCTTGCCGAGGAACTGCTTGCCCAGGAACTGCTCGCCCACGAGACACTCGCCGCCCAGCAGCAGCCGGCCCGGCCGGCACTGCAGCTTCCCTGACCGCCCGACACTGAGGAGACCGGATGTCCAGAATCAGACGCCACAGCCGCTTCCCGCGCCACTGGCCAGTTCAGGTGGCCGGGGTGCAGGCCCTCGGCTTGCACGGGTACGGGATGCAGGCCCTCGGCTTGCACGGGTCCGGGGTGCCGGCCCTCGGCTTGCACGGGTCCGGGGTGCCGGGCTCCGGGGTGCAGGGCTCCGGGGTGTGCCCCGCCCCCGCCGCAGCCTCCGGAGTGCCGCCGGCCGCGGCCCGGCGCCCCGACGGGGAACTGACCGCAGCGCCCTGGCTCGGCCCGCACTACGAAACGGAAGGCAGCTAGCGCGTCCGCTCCGAAGCACCCGACGGCACTTGCCGCCCCCGATCCGCTCGGGGGCGGCAGGCGCCGTTTCAGCACCCCGTGAGGTGCCGTTTGGGCCGTTCCTGCCGGTAAAGGTACCGGCCAGCTTCCGTGAATCCGGCACCGGCGTAGAGTTCCCGGGCCCCGGGATTGGAAGCCATCACCAGCAGCCAGTAGCTGCTGACGCCCCGGGCGTCCCCTTCCCGCAGCAGGCCCCGCAGGATCCGGGTGGCATGGCCGAGCCGCCGGGCCTGAGGGCTGGTCGCCATGCAGTACAGCCCGCCCGTCCCGCTGGCCCCGCCGGGAGGAAGAGCGAGGCGCCCGACGGCGGCGGGCCGGCCGGCGTCGTCGCGCACCAGGGCGTACAGCGAGGGACAGCGTTCCAGGATCCCGCGGGCGACGTCAAGAGTAGTGTCGTCGCCGCGACCGTCCACGCTCCACCACAGCCGCAGCCACTCCGCCGAGGGGTTGGCGGAGATCTCGACGCCGGAATCGGCCCCGGTTTCTGCGTCGAAGGATCCGCTGCCGCCGTCGCGCACCAGCACCAGTGTTTCGGACTGCCGGGTGAAGCCTTCCTGGTCCAGTACGGCGTTGAGCGGAACGTACCTCGGGTCCTCGAAGACCTGAAAGATCAGCGGCAGCCGCCGGTTCCGGTACCAGAGGCGTGCTTCCCGGAGCGCGGCGAGCAGCGTATGCGGATCGGTCCCGGGCTCGCGGGGCCAGACGGAGTTGGCCCGTTGTGTCACGCCCGACGAGGCGCGGAGCACCCAGCCGCCGGACTCCTGCCGCTCGGCGGCTGGCCACGCGGCATCCATCAGCGGCTCAAGCCCGGTGATCGGTTCCGCTCCCATCAGGGTCCCCTTCCGTCCAGCACCATTTTGTGACAGCAACGGCCCCCCGGATTCCCGGAGAGCCGTTGCTGCTGCTAAGTCAGGCTACTTGCTACCGTCCCCGGCCGCCTTGCCGTCCTCTGCCTTCGACGGTGCCGCCTTCTTGGCTTCCGGCTTGAAGTCGACTCCGGCTTCCTTGCGCTGCTGCGCCGTGATCGGGGCGGGAGCCTGGGTCAGCGGGTCGAAGCCGTTGCCGGTCTTCGGGAACGCGATGACGTCGCGGATGGACTCGACGCCGGCCAGCAGTGCGACCACGCGGTCCCAGCCGAAGGCGATGCCGCCGTGCGGAGGCGCGCCGAACTTGAAGCCCTCGAGCAGGAAGCCGAACTTGGTCTGGGCGTCCGCCTTGTCCAGCCCCATCAGTTCGAAGACCCGTTCCTGGATATCGCTCTGGTGGATACGGATCGAGCCGCCGCCGATTTCGTTGCCGTTGCAGACGATGTCGTAGGCGTAGGACAGCGCGGCTTCGGGATCCTTGTCGAAGCTGTCCATGAACTCGGGCTTGGGTGAGGTGAACGCGTGGTGCACGGCGGTCCACTGCCCGGCACCGACGGCGACGTCGCCGGACGCGACGGCCGCTGCTGCCGGTTCGAACATCGGGGCGTCCACGACCCAGCAGAAGGCCCAGTCACTCGGGTTGATCAGGCCGGTGCGGTGGCCGATCTCCACGCGTGCGGCACCGAGCAGGGCGCGGGACGGTGACTTCTCGCCCGCGGCGAAGAAGATGCAGTCGCCCGGCTTGGCGCCGACGGCCCCGGCGAGGCCGGCGCGCTCGGTGTCGGTGAGGTTCTTGGCCACCGGGCCGGTGAGTTCGCCGTCCTCCTTGTACAGGACGTACGCCAGGCCCTTGGCGCCGCGCTGCTTGGCCCATTCCTGCCAGGCGTCGAGCGCGCGGCGGGCCTGCGAGGCACCGCCGGGCATCACGACGGCGCCGACGTAGGGTGCCTTGAAGACGCCGAAATTGGTGTCCTTGAAGAATTCGGTGAGTTCGGTGAGCTCCAGCCCGAAGCGCAGGTCCGGCTTGTCCGAGCCGAAGCGGGCCATCGCGTCGTGGTAGGTGATGCGCTGGATCGGCGTCGGAATTTCGACGTCGATCAGCTTCCACAGTGCCTTGACGATGCTTTCGCCGAGGCGGATGATGTCGTCCTGCTCGACGAAGCTGGCTTCGATGTCGAGCTGGGTGAACTCCGGCTGGCGGTCCGCGCGGAAGTCCTCATCGCGGTAGCAGCGGGCGATCTGGTAGTACTTTTCGAAGCCGCCGACCTGCAGGAGCTGTTTGAACAGCTGCGGGGACTGCGGCAGCGCGTACCAGGAACCCGGCGCCAGGCGTGCCGGGACCACAAAGTCGCGGGCGCCTTCCGGCGTCGAGCGCGTCAGCGTGGGGGTTTCGATCTCAACGTAGCCGTCCTGGTGGAGCAGTTCGCGGGCCACGCGGTTGGCCTCCGAGCGCAGGCGCAGGTTGCGGGCGGGGCCGGGGCGGCGAAGGTCCAGGTAGCGGTGCTTCAGGCGGGCTTCCTCGCCGACCTCGACGTGCTCGTCGATCTGGAACGGCAGCGGCTCGGAAGTATTGAGGATGGTGACCTTATCGGCCATGACCTCGATCTCTCCGGTGGCCAGCGCCGGGTTCTCGTTGCCCTCGGGCCGCCGGGAGACGGTGCCCACGATCTGCAGCACGTATTCGTTGCGCAGGCCGTGGAAGACTTCCTCTTCACGGACGACCACCTGGGACACGCCCGACGCGTCACGCAGGTCAACGAAGGCGACACCACCGTGGTCACGACGCCGGCCGACCCAGCCTGCGAGGGTTACGGTTTGTCCAATGTGCTCGGAACGAAGGGATCCGAGGTCATGTGTGCGCAGCACAGCACGCCTTTCTGAAGAAGACTGAGGGAAAGCAATACTCAAGTTCACTAGGATCGCTACTGGAACGATCCCGTTCGAGTTTACCCGTTGGAAAGGCACCTCCCGCCATGGCAAGCCGGCATCAGAGCAAGGCGTCAGCCGACCGCAGCACCCCCGGGCAGCTGCAGCGACGGCTGGGCGTCCTCGATTCCACCGCGATCGGGCTCGGCTCCATGCTGGGCGCCGGAGTTTTTGTGGTCTTCGCACCGGCGGCTGCGCTGTCCGGTCCCCTGCTGCCCGTCGCGGTGGCACTGGCGGGCCTCATCGCGTACTGCAACGCGGTGGCCTCCGCCCAGCTGGCCGCCATCTACCCGTCCAGTGGCGGGACCTACGTCTATGGGCGGAACCGGCTGGGCGAATGGCCGGGCTTCCTTGCGGGCTGGGGCTTTGTGACCGGCAAGACGGCGTCCTGCGCGGCGATGGCCCTGACTTTCGGCCACTACCTGGCGCCGGACTTCGCGACGCCGCTGGCGGTGGCCGCCGTCGTGGTCCTGACCGGCGTGAACCTGCTCGGCATCACCCGGACCGCGCTGCTGACCCGGATCCTGCTGGGCGTGGTGCTCGCCACGCTCGCCTTCGTAACGGCCGCCGCGATCCTGGGGCCGCATCCTTCATCCGACGGTGCAGCCGGCGCCGCCGGTGCCGCGGCCGGCGCTGCGGCGGGCGGCTGGGGCGTGCTGCCCGCGGCCGGGCTGATGTTCTTTGCCTTCGCCGGGTATGCCCGGATCGCGACGCTGGGCGAGGAAGTCAAGGACCCCACCCGGACCATTCCGCGGGCCATCCTCGCGGCGCTGGCGGGCGCCTTCGTGATCTACTTCGGGCTGGCGCTGCTGCTGCAGTGGCACCTGCCGGCGGAGCAGCTGGCCGGGTCGGCGGCGCCGCTGCTCGACGCCGTCGCCAGTTCGCGGCTCAGCGCCGGCGCCCCGTTCGTCCAGGCGGGCGCGGCCGCCGCCTGCCTCGGCGCCCTGCTGGCACTGATCACCGGCGTGGGCCGGACCGCGATGGCGATGGCGCGGGAACGCGACCTGCCGTCCCCGCTCGCCCGGGTGGGCGGCGCGCATTCGGTTCCGTTCCTGGCCGAGCTGGCTGTCGCCGCCGCCGTCATTGTGCTGCTGCTGACGTCCAACGTGCTGACCGTCGTGGGCTTCTCCAGTTTCGGCGTGCTGGTCTACTACGCGGTGACGAACGCCGCCGCGTTCACCTTGTCCGCGCGACCCTGGCACGCGCCCCGCTGGCTCAATGCGCTGGGCTTCGCCGGCTGCCTGCTCCTGGCCGTGATGCTGCCGCCGGCCTCAGTGCTGGGCATGGCGGCGGTGCTGTCCGTGGGCGTGGCGGGCCGCTTTGTTGTACTGCGGCGGCGGCTGCGGAAAGCCGCCGGTTAGGCCGTGAGGGCTTAGGCCTTGAGGACCCGGACGTGCAGGTCGTCCGCCGCCGGCGCCCAGCTGGCCGGGTCGGCGTCGATCTGTTCGCCGGAGCGGATGTCCTTGACCTGGTGCCTGCCGTCGTCGTCGGTGAACCAGACAAAGGGGATGCCGCGGCGGTCGGCGAATTTGATCTGCTTGCCGAACTTCTCGGCCTTCGCCGCCACCTCGGTCGCGATCCCGCGGCCGCGCAGCTCCGCGGCGACGTCCTGCGCCGCACCCCAGCTGTCATCGCTGTTCAGCGCCACCAGCACGGCGGTCGGCACGGCCCGGGTCGCTCTGGCGAGGTCCTGGCTGAGGATCCGGGAGACCAGCCGGGTTACGCCGATGGAGAGCCCGACGCCGGGGAACTTGCGGTTGCCCTTGCTGGCCAGGGCGTCGTAGCGTCCGCCGGAGCAGATCGAGCCGAGCTGTTCGTGGCCCACCAGAACGGTTTCCACCACGGTTCCCGTGTAGTAGTCCAGGCCACGGGCGATGCTGAGGTCCGCGACGACCTTGCCCGGCGCGCGCTGGACCGCGGCCGCGATGACCTGCTCCAGTTCGGCCAGGCCCTCCTCGAGCAGTTCATTACTGACGCCCAGGGCGCGGACCTGCGCCACGAAGGAAGTGTCCCCGGTCCGGATCGAAGCCAGCTTAAGGGCGGCCTGGGCCTGTTCGTCGGTGGCTCCGAGCTCGGACTTGAGCAGCTCGGCCACCTTGGCGGCGCCGATCTTCTCGAGCTTGTCGATGCTGCGCAGCACCCCGGCGGTGTCGGTGAGCCCGATGCCGTTGTAAAAGCCCTCGGCCAGCTTGCGGTTGTTGATCCGGAGCAGGAAGTCCGGGATCGGCAGGGCGCTGAGAGCCTCCGCGATGACCAGCGCGATCTCAACGTCGTAACGGAAGGGCAGGTCGCCGTCGCCGACGATGTCGATGTCCGCCTGGGTGAACTCGCGGGCGCGGCCTTCCTGCGGACGCTCGCCGCGCCAGACCTTCTGGATCTGGTAGCGGCGGAACGGGAAGGCCAGGTAGCCGGCGTTTTCGACGACGTACCGGGCGAACGGCACGGTGAGGTCAAAGTGCAGGGCCAGGGCGTGCGGATCGGCCTTGTGCGATGTCGCCGTTCCTGTTGCCGTGTCTGCTGCAGTGGCTGCTGCAGTTCCGCCGGCGGTGTCGTCGTCGTCCTGGAGCCGGCTCAGCCCGTACACCTCTTTGTCGATCTCCCCCTTGCGCAGCAGCTGCCCGACCGTCTCCACCGCACGGGTTTCAATCGAGGAAAAGCCATGGAGTTCGAAGACGCGGCGCAGCGTGTCCAGCACATGCAGTTCCACCAGCCGCTCCTCGGGAAGCCACTCGGGGAATCCGGACAGGGAGGCGGTGCGTGCCATGGTGGAATTTCTCCTCAGGTAACGGGCCGGAGACTTCTGCGCCGCGCCGCGGCCGAAACGGGACGTCCGAAACGGGATCAGTTGGGCGGCAGACAGGCCGGTCATGCATAAACTGTGTGCGGCAGTCAGTTTATGCTTTCCGCGCCCGCATCTTCTAATGCGGCCGGGCGCGGCCGGATTAGGCCGGACTGCCGCCAGCGTTACCGCTGGACCTGCGACGGTGCCCTGGCACTGTCCCGGTTCCGGCCCTACCCCAGGAGGACTTTTGGCGGCCAGTTCACGGAGTGCCCGCGACGCCAAGCGGCGCATCCAGCAAATGGAGGCAAAGCGCGAGCTTCGCAAAGAGCAGGACAAACGGCGGAAGCGCGACAACGTCCTCGCCATTGGCGCCGGAACGGCCGCGGTCGTCCTGGCGCTGGTGCTGCAGCTGACGGTGTTCTCCGACGATCCCACCGAGGACGAATATGCCGCCGTCCAGGCCGGGCTGACCACCCCCTCCGCCACGCCGCCGGCCACCCCCGGCAACGCCGACAACATCCCCAAACCGGAAACAGCGGCCGGCCAGACCTTCACCGGCGAACTGAAGCTCAACACCGGCACACTCGGCGTCGAACTGGACGGTACCAAGGCGCCCCAGGCTGCCGCCGTCTTCAAGTCCCTCGCGGACCAGAACTTCTACGCCGGGCTCAACTGCCACCGGCTCACCACGGGCGAGACGTTCGGTGTGCTGCAGTGCGGTTCCAAGGCCGGCGACGGAAGCAGCGATCCGAGCTACACCTGGGGTCCGCTGGAAAACACCCCGGCGGACAGCAACTACCCGGCCGGGACCATCGCCGTCGCCCGGAGCAGCGGAAACGCCTACGGCAACGGCACCCAGTTCTTCATTGTGTACAAGGACACCGTCATCCCGGCCGACGCCGCCGGCGGCTACTCCGTAGTCGGCAAGGTGACCTCGGGCCTGGATGTGGTGGCAAATATTGCGGCCGCCGGACTAAAACCGGGTGATAACGCCACAGACGGCGCTCCCGCGGAACCAGTCACGATAGACTCGTTCTCTCTGAAGTAACCAGCCGTAGCCCTTGTGGGCATGGCCCCGGTATTTCCCTCCAAGCGAAAGACTTCTAGCGGTGACAGACAGTCAGAAATCCGACGAAACAGTGTCAGCAGCAGCTGCCAACGAGACCGAAGCCGAGGCTTCGGTGACAGCTCAGGCGACCGGCACTCCCCCCGACGCGACGCCGGAAACGGCAACCGAGCCGCAGCCGGAGGCCGTAACGGCCGACCCCGAGGCCGGCACCGGGACGCCCGAGGCAGCCGAAGCGCCCGAGGCCCCGGCCGCCGAGATTCCTGCGGCCGCTGAGGCCACTCCCGCCGGCGCTCCTGATGCTCCGGCCAGCGCTCCCGCTGACGAAGCAGCGCCCGAGGCCCCGGCCGCGGAGGTTCCTGCGGCCGACGAGGCCACTCCCGCCGCTGATCCTGCCCCCGCGGCACCCGCCGCTGCCCGACCCGCACCATCACCGGCAGCGTTTGCTGCCCGGCCGAAGGCCAAGCCCTCAGCGGCCGCTCCGGCCGCCGCGCCCGCATCGTTGTCCTCTGCCGCGTCGCTGGCCGAAGCCGCACGCTGGGGCCGCGTTGAAGGCGATGGTCACGTGTTCCTGACCGTCGATGGCGAGGAACACCCCGTCGGCCAGTACCCGGGTGTCAGCGATGACGAAGCCCTCGGCTACTTCGCCCGGAAATTCGACGACATCGTTGCGCAGATCCTCCTGCTGGAACAGCGCGTCAGCTCCAAGGCGCCCACCACGGACATGCAGAAGACCGTCACGCACCTGCGCGAGCAGCTTGCCGAGCGCAACATGGTGGGCAATCTTCGCTCCGCCGAGACCCGCCTGGACGCCCTGTCCACGCAGATCTCCGACCTTGAAAAGGCCGAGAAGGCCGAACACGACGCCGTCCGCGCCGCAGAATTGTCCGCCCGCGAGGCCATCGTCGCCGAGGCCGAAGAGATCGCCGGCCACGACCCGGCCCAGATCCAGTGGAAAACCTCCAGCGCCCGGATGAACGACCTGTTCGAGAGCTGGAAGACCGCCCAGAAGAGCGGTGTCAGGCTTGGCCGGAGCAACGAGGACGCCCTCTGGAAGCGCTTCCGGGCCGCCCGCACGGTCTTTGACCGCCACCGCCGCGCCTACTTCTCCCAGCTGGACAGCACCAACTCGGCCGCCAAAGCCGTCAAGGAGAAGCTGATCGCCGAGGCGGAAGCGTTGTCCTCCTCGACCGATTGGGGCTTTGCCGCCGGCGAATACCGCCGCCTGATGGATGAGTGGAAGGCGTCCCCGCGCGCCAGCCGCAAGGACGACGATGCCCTCTGGGCACGTTTCCGCGCCGCCCAGGACGTGTTCTTCACGCACCGCCAGGCAGCCAATGACGAGATCGACCAGGAATACGGCGCCAACCTGACGGTCAAGGAAGCCCTGCTGGCAGAAGCCAGCGAGTTGCTTCCGATCAAGGACCTCGCTGCCACCAAGAAAGCCCTGCAGTCCATCCGTGACCGCTGGGAAGAGGCCGGCAAGGTCCCCCGCGCCGACATGGGACGTGTCGAAGCCGGTCTGCGGAAGGTCGAAGACGCCGTCCGGCATGCCGAAGACGAGAACTGGAAGCGGTCCAACCCGGAGACGAAGGCACGCACTAACAGCGCGCTGACCCAGCTGGAGTCCGCCATCACCGGACTCCGCGATGACCTCACCAAGGCGGAGAAGGCCGGCGACGAGCGCAAGATCAAGGCCGCCAAGGAGGCCCTCGAGGCCCGTGAAGCGTGGCTGGAACAGCTCGAGAAGTCAGCGAGCGAGCTCTCCTAACCGCCAGGCAACGAGCAGCAGGCTGTTTAGCGCAGGCCCCGCACCGGTTTTATCCACATGACCGGTGCGGGGCCTGTCGGCTTTTCCGCGGACCGGTCACGATGGGCCTATGGTCATTGTTCAAGGCCCGGACGCGCCGGAGCTGTACTCCCCCGGAGCGCTGTTCTCCTGGCCTGAGCTGCAGGCGATGGCGTCCGACGGCGTGCTGACCCAGCTCTACCAGCGCGGCTACCTGCCTCCCGGGACCCGGCCTACTCCGCAGCTTCGCGCCCGCGCAGCGTCCATCCTCATTCGTCCGGCCATCCGCCAGCGCGTCGTCGCAGGCAGGATGACGGCAGCGTGGATCTACGGGTGCGCCGACGAACCGGACCGGCTCGCGCTGCTGGTGGATTCCAGCCGGCGGATTTCCAGCCTCCGGTCCACCCGCGGCTGCACCCTCCACGAAGTGCGGCTGGGTCCGTCCGATGTCGTGAGCCTGGGTGGGCTGATGGTCTCCAGCCCGCTGCGGACCTCAGTGGACATCGCCCTGCACGTGGAGCCCGAACGGGCTGTACCGACGTTGCGGGCGCTGCTGGGCAAGCCCGAACTGGGTCTGCGTCTGCGGCTTCTTATCGTGGCTGTGGAGGCCTCACCGAGGGTGCCGTATAAGAAGGCTGCCCTGACGAAGCTCGAATATCTGCAGGCCGGTCCGGCGCCCTAAGGCAGGAACCCGGCTGCCGGTCCCCCGGACGGGGACGTCAGCTGCGCCGCCGGTTGCCAGTGGTGCGGTAGACGTCAAAGACACCGTCGATGCGGCGGACAGCGCTCAGGACGTGGCTCAGGTACTTGGGGTCGCCCATCTCGAAGGCGAACTTCGAGATGGCCACCCGGTCCGTGGACGTGTGCACACTGGCCGCCAGGATATTGACGTGGTTCTCCGACAGGATCCGGGTGACGTCCGAGAGCAGGGACTTCCGGTCGAGGGCTTCGACCTGGATCTCGACCAGGAAAACGCTCGCCTGCGTCGGCGCCCATTCGACCTCGACGATCCGGTCCGGCTGCTCCAGCAGTCCGCTGACGTTGGTGCAGTCCGTCCGGTGTACGGAGACGCCCGAGCCGCGGGTCACGAACCCCAGGATCGGGTCAGGCGGCACCGGCGTGCAGCAGCGGGCGAGCTTGACCCAGACATCGTCCACGCCGCGCACCACAACACCGGAATCGGAGTACCGGGTTTTAGTGACCTGGGTGGGGATGGACACCTCGCTGAGGTCGTCCTCCGGGGTGTCATTGCCGCCGAGGCTTTCGACGAGGCGTTCCATGACGGACTGGGCGGAAGTGTGCCCGTCACCCACGCCGGCATAGAGACCGGAAATGTCGACGTACTTGAAGTCTTCGGCAATCGCTGCGAGGGCGTCATGCGTCATCAGGCGCTGCAGCGGCAGGTTCTGCTTGCGCATCGCCTTGGTCAGCAGTTCCTTGCCGCGGTCGATCGACTCCTCGCGTCGTTCCTTGCTGAACCATTGCCGGATTTTGTTGCGGGCCCGGGCACTCTTGACGAAGTGCTGCCAGTCCTGGCTGGGCCCGGCGCCCTCGGCCTTGGAGGTGAAGATCTCCACCCAGTCGCCGTGGTTGAGTTCGCTGTTGAGCGGGACGAGCTTGCCGTTGACCCGGGCACCGATGGTCCGGTGGCCCACCTCGGTGTGGACGGCGTAGGCGAAGTCCACGGGCGTGGAACCAGCGGGCAGCGCCATCACCTCGCCCTTGGGGGTGAAGACGAACACTTCCCGGGCATTGATTTCGAAGCGCAGCGAATCCAGGAACTCGCCGGGGTCGGAGGTTTCCTGCTGCCAGTCCACCAGGGACCGGAGCCAGCCCATGTCGCCGTCGCGCGGGCTTCCCGGCCCGGCCGCCGTGCGGTTCGGCTGGTCCTTGTATTTCCAGTGCGCGGCGACGCCGTATTCGGCGCGGCGGTGCATCTCGTGGGTGCGGATCTGGATCTCCACAGGTTTGCCGCCCGGGCCGATCACCGTGGTGTGCAGCGACTGGTACATGTTGAACTTGGGCATCGCGATGTAGTCCTTGAACCGCCCCGGCAGGGGGTTCCAGCGCGAGTGCATGGCCCCCAGCGCCGCGTAACAGTCCCGGACCGAGTCGACCAGGACCCGGACACCCATCAGGTCGTTGATGTCGTCGAAGTCCTTGTCCCGAACGATCATCTTCTGGTAGATGGAGTAATAATGCTTCGGCCGGCCCGTGATCGTGGCCTTGATTTTGGCCTCGCGCAGGTCCTCGGTGATCTGGTCCCGGATGACGGCGAGGTTCTTTTCGCGCTCCGGGGTCCGGTCCCCCACCATCCGCACGATTTCCTCGTAGACCTTCGGGTACAGGGCCGCGAAGGACAGGTCTTCCAGTTCCCATTTGATGGTGTTCATGCCCAGCCGGTGCGCCAGCGGGGCGAAGATTTCCAGGGTTTCCCGGGCCTTGCGCGCCGAGGACTCGGCCGAGACGAATCGCCAGGTCCGGGCGTTGTGCAGCCGGTCGGCCAGCTTGATCATCAGGACCCGGATGTCCTTGGCCATCGCGACGACCATCTTGCGCACCGTCTCCGACTGCGCGGCCTCGCCGAAGCTGACTTTGTCCAGCTTGGTGACGCCGTCAACCAGCATGGCGACTTCGGCCCCGAACTCGGCCTTCAGGTCATGCAGGGTGTAGGAGGTGTCCTCCACGGTGTCGTGCAGCAGCGCCGCCGCCAGGGTGGTCCCGCTGAGCCCCAGCTCGGCCAGGATGGTGGCCACCGCCACCGGATGCGTGATGTAGGGATCGCCGCTCTTGCGCTTTTGCCCGCGGTGGCAGGTCTCCGCCACGATGAAGGCGCGCTGGATGAGGTCAAAGTCCTCTTTGGGGTTGTTGGCGCGCACGGTACGCAGCAGCGGTTCAAGAATCGGCGAATAGGCGGGTGCGCCGCGACCGGTCAGCCGGGCAAGCCGGGAGCGGGTCCGCTCGCGGCGGCCGGGAAACGTGGGGCGTGCGCCGGAACTGTCCACAGGGACCGGCGGTTCGGCGCGTCCGGAAGCCACCACACCAGTCTGTGAACCCTGGCCTGGAGCCTGATCCGCCGGCGCTGATGGCACCGGCGTCGAACGTTCTTCCAATGGAGCACCTCTCCGAACCCGTTAATTCTTCCAGTCTATTCCCGCAGCAGGATACTTCGATAACCGGCGGGGATACGGCAATGGGCCGGAGAGCGTCACAGGATGACGCTCTCCGGCCCGTGCGGGCCGCCGGTTTTGGCTGCCGGGGCGATCCGTCCCGGCCGGACCGTGTGGCTAAGCCGTGGCCGGTGCCGCCGCGGAGTCCGTCTTGGCGGCGGTCTGGGCCCGGCGCTGGTGCACCCGCTGGGCCTGTTTCACAAGTTCCGGCTCGCTCTGGCGCAGCCAGGCGTACAGCGGCGCCGCGATGAAGATCGTCGCCGCGGTGCCGATAAAGATTCCCACAAACAAAGCCAGCGAGAGGTCCCGCAGTGTCCCGGCGCCCAACAGTCCGGCGCCGATGAAGAGGATGGCACCGACCGGAAGGATGGCGACCATCATGGTGTTGATGGAACGCACCAGGGTCTGGTTGACCGCGAGGTTGACCTCCTCGCCGAAGGTCCGCCGGGTGGAGGCCTGCAGGTCCGCCGTGTTCTCGCGGATCTTGTCGAACACCACCACGGTGTCGTAGAGCGAGTAGCTCAGCACGGTCAGGAAGCCAATGATGGCCGATGGCGTGACTTCGAAATCACTCAGGGCGTAGACACCGGCGGTGATGAACATCGTCACGACCATGCCGGCGATCGCGGAGAGCGACATTTTCCAGGTCCGGAAGTACAGCGCCATCAGCACGGCGGCGAGTCCGACGAAGATCAGCAGGCCCAGCAGGGCCTGCTTCGTGACGTCGGCACCCCAGGTGGGGCCGATGAAGGTGGATGTCACTTCGTTGTCCGTCACGCCGTAGGCCCCGGTGAGGCCGGCTTTGATCTGGAGCGTCTCCTCGTCCGAGAGTTTGTCGGTCTGGATCCGCATCGTGGTTCCGGCGACGTTCGTCACCCGCGGGACGCTGCCGGGGACGACGTCGTCGACAGCCTTCTCGCCGATGGCGGCGTCGGTGGTTTTCACGTTCGAGACGGTGAACTCCGAGCCGCCCCGGAACTCGATGCCCAGGTTGAACCCGCCCTTGACGACCGGCAGCAGGATCGAAAGCGCCACGAGGACGGCCGCGATCAGGAACCAGATCTTCTTGGACTCCACGAAATCGTAGGAGCGCTTGCCCGTGTAGAGCTCATTGCCGAATTTGGCGAAGCTGGTGGCCATTTAGTTGCCCTCCTTGGACGGGCTCTTGGCGGAACCAGCAAGCTGTTCCTGTCGTTCCGCGAGGCGTCGTTCTGCAATGGTCATCCGGCGTTCGGCCTCAGCCGTGGCGCCGGTGTTCTTGGCGCGGAGCGCGGCAACAGCGGCCGGCTTCTCCGCCGGGCTGCGGAACCGGCCTGCGCCCCGGTACAGCGGACCGGCGCCGAGGCTCTTCGGATCCATCCCGGAGAGCGGGTGGCCTTCCCCGAAGAACTTGGTGCGGGCCAGCAACTGCAGGGTCGGGTGGGTGAACATAAAGACGACAATGAGGTCGGCGATGGCTGTCAGGCCGAGGGTGAACGCGAAGCCGCGGACGTTGCCCACTGCCACGAAGTACAGCACGAGGGCGGCCAGGAGGTTGACGGCCTTGGACGCCAGGACGGTGCGCTTGGCCCGCTTCCAGCCGTTCTCGACGGCCGACACGAGGCCGCGTCCTTCACGGAGCTCATCACGGATCCGTTCAAAGTAGACGATGAACGAGTCCGCCGTCTGGCCGATCGCCACGATGATGCCTGCGACGCCGGCAAGGGAGAGCCGGTAGTTCTCGGTCCAGCCCAGGATCGCGATGGCCAGGTACGTCAGGGCGCCGGCGACCATGAGGGAAGCGACGGTGACCAGGCCCAGCGCCCGGTACTGGAACAGGGAATAGACCACAACCAGAAGCAGGCCGATGAGGCCGGCGAGCATACCCATCCGGAGCTGCTCACCGCCGAGGGTTGCCGAGATCTGCTGTTCGCTCTGGATCTCGAAGCTGATCGGCAGGGCGCCGAAACGGAGCTGGTCGGAGAGCGCCTTCGCGGACGCCTCGGTGAACCCGCCGGTGATCTGCGGGCGTCCATCGGTGATGACGGCGAGGGACCGCGGCGCGGAAATGACCTGGTCGTCGAGGACGATCGCGAACTGCGCCTTTGGATCGGAGCCGGTCTGGCCGCCGCCGGCGATGTAGAACTGGTACAGCCGCTCGGTGACTTCCTTGAACTTCGCGGTGCCGTCAGCGTCGAACTGGATGTTGACAGCCCACTCGTTGGTCACGGCGCCCTGGGCACCGCGCTGCAGCTGGAAGGTCGAACCCGTGATGTTGGAGCCCTTGACCTCAACCGGGCCAAGGATGTATTTGATCGCCGGGGAGGTCGCGGAGGCAGGTTCGCAGGTGACCAGCGGTTTCGTCGGGTCGGAGCGTTCCTGCTTGTCCTGCGACGGGTTGTCACAGTCGAGCGTCTCGAACTTCTGGTAGAGCTCGGGGGTAACCCAGTTAACGTCGCTGCCGTTGGTGGGCTCCGCGGTGGGTTTGGGCAGCTGCTCAACCGGGGTCTGTGACTCCGCGGGAACGGCTGCGCCCGGGCCGGCCTGCAGGACGGGGCGGAAGTTCATGTCGGCGGAAGCCTGGATCAGGGCGCGGGTTTCCTTGGACGGTGTGCCGGGGAGGCTGACGACAACGTTCCGTCCGGACTGCGTGCTGATTTCAGCTTCGGCGACGCCCGAACCGTCGACGCGCTGGCGGATGATCGCCACGGCCTGGTTGAGCTGTTCTTCGTTGATGTCCGAACCGCCCTCAACCTTGGGCGCCAGGATCATCTGGGTGCCGCCTTCAAGGTCCAGGGCGAGCTTGGGAGCCCAGCTCGCCTGGCCGGCCATGGTGCCGCCTGCCAGGACGGCGGTCAGGACGGCGAGGATAACGCCGAGCCAGACCAGCACCCTGAGGGCTGTGTTTTTGGGGCCAGTTCGTGCCATTGTCGATCTTTCTATTATTTACGGAGGAACCGCCGGGCGGCCCTGGCGGGCCCGCTCCGGCGGTTGCCCGCAGCCGTTACTTCGCGGAATAGCTCAAACAGGCAGACTAGCTGTCTTTCCTGCCTTCGTTGTTGAGGCGGCGCAGGGTTTCCTCCGGCGTCTCCGCACTGGGGGCTTCGTCGACCGGGGCGGGGCCCTCAGCCTTGTCCATGGACAGCGAGGATGCGTCGTTGGGAACAACCAGGGGCTCGTCAGCGTCCTCGGCCTCAGCGGCGATAACCGGCTCGACGATTTTGGTGACGGCCTGGCGGTGCACGGTGGCGGTGTTGCCCGGGGACAGCTCAAGCAGGACCTTGTTCTCTTCCTCGTCGATCTCGACGATGCGGCCGTACAGGCCAAAGCTCGTCATGACCTCGACACCCGGGGCGAACTTCGACTGGAGCTGAGCCTGCGTCTGCTGGGTCTTCTTGTTGCGGCGGAACATCATGAAGACGAAGACGCCGAGCATGGCGAACAGCAGGATGGTCATGATGTCGATGCCGCCGCCGGCCTGCGGCTGGGTCTGGGCAGTAATAAGTCCGAACACAGGGATAGTTCCGTTCTGTACTTGCGTAGCTGGTTTTCCAGCAACGTCCGCTTCGCTCCGGGCTGGCTGGCAGGGATTCATGCCGAGCCGACGGCGGCCAGGTGCTGGCCGCGTGCAGGAACAAAGACCCGAACGTGCCGAGCGTCATTCCAGTCTAAAGGGAAAAGGTTGTACAGGGGTGCTATTGACTGTTACGGATCCATTCCGGATCGGCGTCCTGGCCCTGCCCGTCCGCCGGCTCCGCGGCATCGTCCTCGACCCGGAAGAGCTCCAGCGGGTCCTGCGCGAAGATGCCGGGCGGCACGGCGAAGCCGAGGTGGGTCCAGGCGGGGGCGAGGGCGATCCTTCCCCGCGGGGTGCGTCCCAGCAGTCCCTCACGGACGAGGTAGGGCTCGGCGACGGTTTCGACGGTTTCGGTCTCTTCGCCGACGGCGATGGCCAGCGTGGACAGGCCCACCGGTCCGCCGCCAAATTTCAGGATCAGGGCTTCCAGGACGGCCCGGTCCAGCCGGTCCAGGCCGCGCTTGTCCACTTCATACATGTCCAGCGCGGCGGAGGCGGCCCGGGCGTCGATTTGCTCGATGCCGTGCACCAGTGCCCAGTCGCGGACCCGGCGCAGGAGCCGGTTGGCGATGCGGGGCGTGCCGCGGGACCGCCCGGCGATTTCGCTGAAGCCGGCGGAATTGACCTTGAGGTCCAGGAGCCCGGCGGAACGCCGGAGCACCAGTTCGAGCTCTGCGACGGAGTAGAACTCAAGGTGGCCGGTGAAGCCGAAGCGGTCCCGGAGCGGCCCGGGCAGCAGCCCGGCGCGCGTGGTGGCACCCACCAGGGTGAACGGCGGAAGTTCAAGCGGGATCGCCGTGGCGCCGGCACCCTTGCCGACGACGATGTCGACCCGGAAGTCCTCCATCGCCATGTAGAGCATTTCCTCGGCCGGGCGGGACATCCGGTGGATCTCGTCCAGGAACAGCACCTCGCCTTCGGAGAGCGAGGACAGGATGGCCGCCAGGTCCCCGGCGTGCTGGATGGCGGGTCCGCTGCTGATCCGCAGCGGCGCGTTCATTTCGGCCGCGATGATCATCGACAGGGTGGTCTTGCCCAGCCCGGGAGGTCCGGAGAGCAGCACGTGGTCGGCGCTGCGGCCGCGCATCCGTGAGGCCTCCAGTACGAGGGAGAGCTGTTTGCGGACCCGGTGCTGGCCGACGAAGTCGTGCAGGTTCTTGGGCCGGAGGGCGGCTTCGATGACGCGCTCCTCCGGCTCCTCTCCCCCGGCGACGATCGACGGCTCAGCCACGGGCGCCTGCCCTGTTCCCGGCGCGGGCGCCGTCCTGGCCCAGCCAGCGGAGGGTGGCGCGCAGGATCTCGGCCACGTTGCCCTTTTCGGCCAGTTCGGGGGAATCGGCCAGGGACTTGTCGATGCTGGCCGTGGCGTCCTTCTCGGACCAGCCCAGGCTGGTCATGGCCGCTACCACCTGCGGCTTCCAGACCGCCTCGGAGGATGCCGCCGGAGCAGTGGTTCCGGCGGCAGTGCCGTGCGGCACGAGCTTTCCGGCCAGTTCGAGCACAATCCGGCCGGCGACCTTGGGGCCAATGCCGGGCACTTTGGTGAAGGCCTTGCCGTCGCCGGAGTGCGCTGCCACGCGGATCGCTTCGGGCTCGTGGACGGCCAGGACGGCCAGCGCCAGCCGGGGTCCGACGCCGGCGACGCTGAGCAGGACGTCAAAGACTTCGCGTTCGTCGTCGGTGTCGAAGCCGAACAGGGTCAGGGAGTCCTCGCGCACGATCAGGGAGGTGAAGAGCTTGCCCTCCTCGCCGGTGCGGAGCCGGCTGAGGGTCTGCGGCGTGGCGTTCACGCTCATGCCGGCGCCGTTGAGGTCGATTACGGCGGAGGACAGGCCGACGTGCGCGACGGTTCCGCGGAGAAAACTGATCAAAGCCGGGCTCCTGAAAATTCAGCTGAAATAGAACCGGGGAGACCCGGTTATCCGAACATATCTACGAATACCCTACCAAGTTCTGCGGCGGCAGAGTCGGACATTCAGCGTGTGCGGCGCGCTTTGGCCTCGGCGTCCGCCCATACGCGCTGGGCCGGTGTCAGGGACTGGCTCCCCGGTCCGGTGGTGGCTGCGCCCTTGTCGGAAGTGCCGATGCCGGCCCGCCAGGCGTGGGTGATGGCCAGCGCGAGGGCGTCGGCGGCGTCGGCGGGGCGCGGCGGGGCGTCGAGCCGGAGAATCTTGGTGACCAGCTTGGTGACCGCATCCTTGTTGGAGGTACCGCTGCCGGTGACGGCTGCCTTGACCTCGGACGGGGTGTGCAGCGCCACCGGGATGCCGCGGCGGGCGGCGGCGGCGATCACGACGCCGGAGGCCTGGGCAACGCCCATCACGGTGCTGACATTGAGCTGCGAGAAGACGCGTTCGACGGCGAGGACGTGCGGTTCGTACTGGTCCAACCACTCATCGATGGAGGTGGCGATGACCAGCAGGCGCTGGTCCAGGCTTTCCTCAGGGGACGTACCGACGACGCCGAACGCCACCATGGTGGCGCGGCGGTTCTTCTCGACGTCCACGACGCCGATCCCGCAGCGGGTGAGGCCCGGATCGACGCCGAGGACGCGCAGGGTCACTCGGCTTCCAGTGCGGCCTGCACTTCGTCGCTGAGGTCAGCGTTGCTGTACACGTTCTGGACGTCGTCGAGTTCCTCGAGGGCGTCCACGAGCTTCAGGAACTTCTTGGCGGCGTCGAGGTCGAGCGGCACCTGCATGGAGGGCACAAATTCGGCCTCGTCGGTTTCGTAGTCGATCCCGGCGTCCTTGAGCGCATCCCGGATGGCCTGGAGGTCGGTCGGCTCGGAGTGGATCTCGAAGCTGTCACCGTTGTCCTTGACTTCGTCGGCACCGGCGTCGAGCACGGCCATCAGGACGTCGTCCTCACTCAGTCCGTTCTTCGGCAGCGAGACGACACCCTTGCGGGAGAAGAGGTAGCTGACCGAGCCGGGGTCGGCGATGGTGCCGCCGTTGCGGGAGATGGCGAGCCGGACCTCGGAGGCGGCCCGGTTCTTGTTGTCCGTGAGGCATTCGATCAGCAGCGCCGAGCCCTGCGGCCCGCGGCATTCGTACATGATCTCGGTGTAGTCCACGACTTCGCCGGTGAGGCCCGCGCCGCGCTTGATGGCGCGGTCGATGTTGTCAGCGGGGACCGAGGTCTTTTTGGCCTTGGTGACGGCGAGTTCCAGGCCGGGGTTGCCGGCGAGGTCCGGGCCGCCCATGCGCGCGGCAACTTCGATGTTCTTGATCAGCTTGGCGAACGACTTGGCCCGGCGGCTGTCGAGGATGGCCTTCTTGTGCTTGGTCGTCGCCCATTTGGAGTGGCCTGACATGCTTTACGCGTCTCCTCTGATCATTCGGATAAACAATTCGTGCACGCGCTTCTCCCCCGTCACTTCCGGGTGGAAGGAAGTGGCCAGCAGCTTGCCGGACCGCACTGCAACAATTCTAGCCGTCCCGGCCAGCGCCTCGGGGTGGGACGCCCTGGACGGCTCCACTTTCGCAAGCACCTCGACGCCGTCGCCGACGCGTTCCACCCAGGGTCCGCGGATGAAGACCGCGTGGACCGGGGCCACGCCGTCGGCGGTCGCGCTGAAGTCGAGGCCGCTGAAATCGAGATCCGTTTCGAAGGACTCGCGCTGCCGGCCGAAGGCGTTCCGGCGGACGGTGATGTCGAGGCCGCCAAACGTCTGCTGCGGGTTGCCGGCAAGGTCCTTCGCGGGGTCGGTGATCTCCTCGGCGAGGAGGATCATCCCGGCGCACGAGCCGTAGACCGGCAGTCCGTCCTGGATCCGTTGACGCAGCGGGTCGCGGAGCCCGAAGGCGCGGGACAGCTTGTCGATGGTGGTCGATTCGCCGCCGGGAATGATCAGGCCATCGAGGCCGTCGAGTTCGGCCGGCCGGCGGACGCTGATGCCGGTGGCACCGGCGGCTTCCACCGCGTGCAGGTGTTCGCGGAAGTCACCCTGGAGGGCCAGGACGCCGATCCGGAAGCCTGCACCCACACCGGAGGAAGGCGCAGTAGAGGGGTTGGTCATCGAACCAGCATAGTGGCCGCGACTTATGCCCCGCCGCTTCCCGGCGGGCTTCCGTGCTGCCGCTGGGATATATTACAAAGCATGTTTTACTTCAGCGTTCCGCTCGGCAAGCTCGTCCGCCGGGTCTCCCGGCTTAGGGGCGGAGGCTCGGCCCTTCCCGGGCTCGTCGTCGAAAAGATCGACCCCGGCTTCATGCGCCGGACACTGTCCACGCTGCCGCACGGCGTCGCCGTCGTCAGCGGCACGAACGGCAAGACCACCACCACCAAGATGGTGGTGGAACTGCTCGAGAGCCAGGGCCTGAAGGTCTTCACCAACCGCACCGGCAGCAACTTCACCCGCGGTGTGGCCGCAGCGCTGCTTGGCGAAGTGGACTGGCGGGGACGGCTGCACGCCGACGTCGCCGTGCTGGAACTCGACGAGGCCCACGCGGTGCACTTCGTCAACCAGGTGCCGCCGCGCTACTGTCTCCTGCTCAACGTCCTGCGGGACCAACTGGACCGCTTCGGCGAGATCGACAAGACGGCGCAGCTGCTGCAGCACATCGCCTCCAAGACCACCGGAACGGTGGTGCTGAACCGGGAGGACCCGCGCGTCGCCCGAATCGCGGACTCGCTCAAGACAGACACGCTCAGCGGTCCCGAGGTCCTTTACTTTGGCCTGGATGACTCGCTGCTGAGCACCTTCCCCAACGACGACGAGATGCGCGCCGCGCCCGGCAGCCCGGTGCCGGCGGCTCCGGCCCGGCCGCACGCCGACGTCGTGCTGCGCCGGGTGGGTGCGGCGGACGCGGACTTTGAGTACGACGGCGTCACGGCCAGCACGGCGATGAAGCTCCGCGGCGTCTACAACATCTTCAACGCCGCGGCCGCGCTGACCCTGGCCCGGGCGATTGCGGTTGAGGACGGCGCCCAGGCGGACAACGAGGGCCTGCTGAAGGCCCTCGCCCAGGTGGCGCCGGCGTTCGGACGCGGCGAGAGCCTCGTCGTCGACGGCCTGCCGCTGGATCTGGTGCTGGTGAAGAACCCCAGCGGTTTCCGGCTGGGACTGAAGTCCTTTCCGGCCGCGGGTTACGCCACGATGATCGCGATCAACGACAATTACGCCGACGGCCGGGACATGTCCTGGCTCTGGGACGTTGAGTTCGACACCCTCCGCGAGGGCGGCGTGGACCAGCTCAGCGGCTCCCGGGCCTACGACATGGCGCTGCGGCTGCAGTACGACGACGTCGCGATCGGCGCGGTCAACACCGAGATCGCCCCCGCGCTGGCGGCCTTCATCAGCGGGGCCCGGGACAAACCGAAGCGGATCTTCTGCACTTACACAGCGATGCTGGCCATCCGCCGCGAGCTGTCCAAAATCACCACAGTGGAGGTGGTCTCATGACCCCCCAGAACGAATCCAACGGGTCCGGCGGGTCCAGGTTCTCTTTCGGGCACGAGCTGCCGCCCGAGGAACCCGAGGCACCCACCAAGGGAACCATCCGGGTCCTGCAGCTGTACCCGCGGGACATGAACATCTACGGCGACTGGGGCAACGCCCTGGTGCTGGCCCAGCGGCTGCGCTGGCACGGCTACACACCGGAGCTGCTTGAATACAACGTCGGCGACGCGTTTCCCGCGGACGTGGACCTGATCGTCGGCGGCGGCGGGCAGGACAGCGGCCAGCTGGTGATCCAGGATGACCTGCTGTCGCGCGAAACCGTCCTGAAGGAACTCGCCGAGGACGGCACGCCGATGCTGGTGATCTGCGGCCTGTACCAGCTGTTCGGGAAGTTCTTCAAGACCCGGACCGGGTCCGTCATCCCGGGGATCGGCATCCTGGACGTGGAGACGCACGGCACCGACGAGCGGCTGATCGGCAACGTGTCGGTATCCTCCCCCGAGTTCGGCACCGTGCTCGGCTATGAGAACCACAGCGGGCAGACCACCCTGGGTCCCGGCGTCGCGCCGCTGGGGAGCACCGCCAAAGGCACCGGCAACAACAGCCACGACGGCAAGGAAGGCGCCCGCTACCGGAACATCGTGGCGAGCTACCTGCACGGCTCCCTGCTGCCCAAGAACCCGGCGCTGGCCGACTTCCTCATCCGGACCGCCGTCGAGCGCAAGTACGGCAGCTTCTCCCCCGGCACCCCGGACGACAGCTACGCCGTCCTGGCCCGCGAACACGCCGCCCGCCGCCCGCGCTGAACCGGCGGCCGGACAGCGTCCAGTGGCAATCAGCCGGCGGACAGACATCGGCGTAGCGGCGGCCGGGCAGGCCACCGCGTTTGGCACAGTCCAGCGCCGGCCGGACGGTGGCTACCGTCCCCCGAACCAGCTCAGGTCCGCGCCCTCCGGGATTTCCCGCGCTTCAAGGGCCGGCTCCGCGATAAGGTCGGCGGCCAGCGCGGCGCTGCCTGCGACGATTGTCGAATCGAAATCAATCTCCGTGACCATGACCCAGGCCCGGTCGTCGGGCCAGAGCAGGCTGGGCGACTGCGGCCACCGCGGATCGTGGTGCCACGGCGCGTCGCGGACCCAGCCGGGATTGGCGAATAGGGCCGGGGCGGCGGAGAAGAGGAAATGACTGCGGCCGGGCAGCTCAAGCTTGGGACCGTTCACCACGCTGGCCGGCAACAGCCCGGAGCCGGGCCCGTCACCGCCCGCCGGCTCTGTTGCCAGGGTTGCGCCGGCACCGTCCAGGTGGAAGGTCAGCTCGCTGTAGCCCGCAGAACTCGTGAGACCTCCCCACCCCTCCCAGACGGCGGCGAAGCCGGCGCCCGGCGACGTCGTGTGCCGGCAGAGGACCGCCGCCAGCGAGGCGAGCACCTCGTTGTCCAGATTGCCCTGTTGCGGTTCACGGTAGCGCCAGCCGTCGGCGTCGAGGACTTCGCCATACGGTTCCGACGCCGGCCCCCGCAGGCGGTGGAACTGCGCCAGGGCGTGCATGGACGTGCCGAAAGTCCGGGCGACCGCGGACCAGGGAACCGCCTCGGTTTCGATCCCGGCGTCGACCAGCCCCGACCTGTCCTGCTGCCGCCAGGACCCCGACCGTGCGGGCCGGTCGCGGCTCGCCGGGTGGAACACGCGGGCGTAGGCGGCATAACCGTGCGGCACGACGCAATGCATGTCCGTCGCCCTGGGATCGAGGAGCGGCCCAATCCAGCGGGCTGCGTCTGCGTCGTGCACGGATTCCATGGCGTCAGCCTACTGCGGTGCGGCCAGCCGGTAGATTCTTGGATGAGCCGTTACAGATTCTGTGGAGAGGCAGTGCAGGATGATCCGGATTGAGCGGGACGACCCCGGGCGCGCGGACGTCCGGCAGCTCCTCAACGAGCACCTCGCGGACATGTTCGCCACTTCGCCCGCCGGGAGTGTCCATGCGCTGGATTCGGCCGCTCTCTCGGGACCGGCCGTCACCTTCTGGACCGCGCGCGAGGAATCAGCAGTGCTCGGCTGCGGAGCGCTGAAACAGTTGCAGACGGGTGGGGGCGGGATCCAGGCAGGGCGGGACGATGCAGGGAGAAATCAAGTCCATGCGCACCGCAGCCCACGCACGCGGCCGCGGCATCGCCACCGTTCTGCTGACCTACATCATGGCCGAGACCCGGCGCAACGGGTATCACCGCTTGTACCTCGAAACCGGGAGCCAGGACTTCTTCGCTCCGGCGCGTCGGCTGTACCAGCGTCACGGATTCAGCGTGTGCCCGCCCTTCGCCGATTACAGGGACGACCCCCACAGCGTGTACATGTGCCTGGACCTGGCCACCGGCGCTTAACCGGGTCCGGGTCCGCTACCGGACCAGGCGCCAGTCGTAGCCGCTCACGCCGCGCCCGCACCGGCATTCGCCCCAGCTTCCGCGCCGGCCGGCAGGCAGGCAGGCAGGTCAGCTTCGGCTGGTGAACGCCAGCACGTCCTGCGCGATCCGGCCGCTTGAGGCCGCCCCGACATGGCCCTTGCCCTCGTACCAGATGAGGGTGCAGTCCGGGATCAGCCCGGCAGTCTCCTGGGCGACCTCGCGGGGGAAGAACCGGTCCGAGCCTCCGCAGATCAGCAGGACCGGGCGCCGGATTTCCGGGAGCACGGCCCGGGAATTGAACGTCACCTCGCCCTGCACCTCGGTGAGGACATCCTGGGCCGGATAGTCTGATCCGCTGAGCAGACGTCGCTGGATGACCGGCCCAATCAGCCGCCGCAGCCACCGCACGCGGCGGCCGGGCAGCAGGTATTCGGCAAAGACCGTTCCGGCACCGTCCGTATCTCCTGCTGCCAGGGCCCGCGCCATTCGGAAATCGACGTCCTTGCCCCAGTCGCTCAGCTCCGCAGCGGTGACCACCATGGCCATGTGGTCGAACGATTCGGGATGCCGTGCGGCAAGATACTGGCCGATCATCCCGCCAAACGACTCAGCCAGGACGATGCCTACCCGGCCGCCGAAATCCTCTGCAATCAGCCGCGCATAGTCGTCCGCCATGTCGGCAATGGTGTGCCCGGGCGGCATGCCCCGGCGCCGGGTGACAATCCAGACCGAGTAACCGGCCTCAAGAAAGGGGTCGAACTGCCGCCGGAGCAGCCGGCGCAGTATCCCCTGCGGAACCGCGCTACCGGGGCCGCCCTGGATAAATAGCAAGCTTTTAGTTCCGTTGCCCCAGCTGAGGTAGTCCATGCCGTTGGGGAACGTCCCGTTCCGGGGTTCCCGGTCCGCCGTCGTTGCTCTGCCCACAAAGGCCTCCTGTCCTGCTGCTTACGGTTCCTTGGTAATGAGCAGTTCGTGGGCACCCGCGGCCGCGGCCCCCATCGATTCGACAACCGTCCGGGTACGCTGGTGGGTGGCCGCGTCGGCCGCGGCACTGGCGCACGGACCCTGCGGGGCGTCGGAGGCCACGGAACACCAGCGGTAGGGTCCCCGGACCATCACGGACGGCGCCCAGGCCAGATCAGAGGCGGCCCACTTGCCGGCGGCGTCCTGGCTGAATTGCGCCCGGACCAGCAGCCCCTCGTTGTTCACCACGTAGCTCGGCGAAAGTTCAGTGATCCCGTTGCCCAGGCCGTAAACAATCCAGGTCCCGTTGTACTGCTCGATCGGGAGCACCGAGTGCGAGTGGTGGCCATAGATCATGCTGAACTGGCCGCTGTCCGCGAGGGCGTGGGCCACGCTTTTCTGCTCGGCGTTGGGCACACTGGAGTACTCCTCGCCCGCGTGCATGGAGGCCACCACGATGTCCGCCCCCAGGTCCCGGGCCTTCTTAGCCTTGGCAATCATGACCTCGGGGTCGAGCATGTCCACCTGCCAGGCCGCCTCCGCGGCCTGCCCGTTCAGCCCGTACGTCGCATTGATCACGGCGATCCTGGCCGCGGCGGTCTGCAGGATCAGGACGCCCTCGGCCTCGGCCGCGGTCCGGTAGGAGCCGGTGTGCTGCATCCCGGCGGCGTCGAGGGCGTCCAGGGTGCGGGCCAGCCCTGCGGTGCCGCGGTCAACCGTGTGGTTGCTCGCGGTGGTGCAGGCCTGGTAGCCGACCTGCTGGGCTGCCGGGATGATCTGCGGCGGAACATTGAAGGAGGGGTAGGCGGAGAAGGGCCCGGTCGGGCCCGCCACGGGCGTCTCCAAGTGGCAGACCGCCAGGTCGCTCTTCTCGATGTACTTGCGCTGGCCTTCAAGCATCGGGCCGAAGTCCAGGCCCTTGGCCCCGGTGGCCAGAGCGTCCGCGCGGGCCTGCTCCCACAGCTGGGCATGGACCAGCATGTCCCCGGTCACCAACACAGACGTGCAGCGGACTGCTGCGCAATCCGGCCCTTTACCGGGAGTCGGCGTGGGCGTGGGGGTGCCCGACGGCGACGCTGCCGGCGCTGTTCCGGACGCTGTGTCCGATGCCGGGCCGGAAGCTTCTCCCGCTCCCGGGCCGGCGGCGCTTCCGCTGGCCGCCGGGGATCCGGAGGCATTGCTGTCCGTCTGGGCAGCGATCCCGCAGGAAGCCACGGAGGCCAGGAGTGAGACCGCAGCGGCGGCGGCCAGCAGACGGCCGCGCAGCGTGGGGATGATGGTAGGCATGGCGCCAATCCTACGTCGGCACGGGACACAACACGCCTGGCAGACCGTTGAGACTCGCTCCATTACATGAAAGAGTTATTTCATGATCAATCCCCTGATGAGCCCCAGCACCCTGCCCTACGGCCTGCCGCCGTTCGCGGACATTTCCGACGAGCACTACGCCGAAGCCGTTGAGGCCGGCCTCGCCGAGCATCTTGCGGAGATCCAGGCAATCGTGGACTCGCCGGAGCCCGCCTCCTTCGAAAACACCGCCGTGGCCATGGAGCGCTCCGGGCGGCTCCTGCAGCGTGCAGCGGCGTCTTTCTTTACCCTGGTCTCGGCCGACGCCTCGGACACCATCCGCGACCTCGAAACCACACTGTCCCCGCGTTTCTCGGCGCACCAGGACGCCGTCTACCTCAACCGCGGACTGTTCGAGCGGTTCGCTGCCATCAGCACCGACCAGCTCGACGGTGAGTCCGCCCGGCTGGTGGAGGAGTACGTCAAGGAATTCCGCCAGTCCGGCATCCAGCTCGACGACGCCGGCCAGGAACGGCTCAGGGCCGTCAACGCCGAGCTGTCCCGGCTCGGTACGGAGTTCGGCCAGCGGGTCAAGGAAGCGATGAAGTCCGCGGCGCTGCTGCTGGACGACGCAGCCGAGCTCGCCGGGCTGCCCGCCGACGATCTCGCCAGCGCCGCGGAAGCCGCCCGCACCGCCGGACACGAGGGCAAGTTCCTGCTGACCCTCATCCAGCCCAGCAACCAGCCCGCCCTCGCCGCCCTGGAGAACCGGGAGGTCCGCCGCCGCCTGTACCAGGCCTCCATTGGCCGCGGCAGCGACGGCAGCGCTCTCGACGTCCGGGACCTGGTCAAGGACATGGTGCGGCTCCGCGCCGAGAAGGCGACGCTGCTGGGCTTCGCGAACTACGCCGAACTGGTCGTGGACCAGCAGACCGCCCCGGACTTCGCGGCGGTGCAGGCCATGATGAACCGGCTGGCGCCGGCCGCCGTCCGGAACGCCGCCGCCGAGGCCGGGGCGCTGGCCGAAATCGCGGGGCACCCTCTTGAGGCCTGGGACTGGGCGTTTTACTCCGCCAAGGTCAAACGCGAACGGTACGCCGTGGACGAACAGGCCCTGCGACCCTACTTCGAGCTGGACCGGGTCCTCAACGACGGCGTGTTTTTCGCCGCCAACGCGCTCTACGGCATCACCTTCCACGAACGCGCCGACCTCACCGGCTACCACCCGGACGTGCGCGTCTGGGAGGTCCGCAACGCGGACGGCACCGGGCTGGGCCTGTTCCTGGGCGACTACTACACCCGCGAATCCAAGCGCGGCGGGGCCTGGATGAACTCCCTCGTGGACCAGTCCGGGCTGCTCAACACCCGGCCCGTGGTGATCAACAACCTGAACATCTCCCAGCCGCCGGCCGGGGAACCCACGCTCCTGACCCTGGATGAGCTGCGCACCACGTTCCACGAGTTCGGCCACGCCCTGCACGGACTGTTCTCGTCGGTCACCTATCCCCGGTTCTCCGGAACCTCCGTGCCGCGGGACTTTGTCGAGTACCCCTCGCAGGTGAACGAAATGTGGATCATGTGGCCGGAGGTGCTCGCCAACTATGCGCGGCACCACGCCACCGGCGAGGCACTGCCGCAGGACGTGGTGGACCGGCTCGACGCCGCGCAGCTCTGGGGCGAGGGGTTCGGCACCACCGAATACCTGGGCGCAGCCCTGCTGGACCTGGCCTGGCACGTGCTGGACAGCGCCGGGGTGCCTGAGGATGTCCTGGAGTTCGAGGCCAAGGCGCTGGCCGCGGCCGGAGTGGCGCACGACCTGATTCCGCCGCGCTACCGCACCGGCTACTTCCAGCACATCTTCGCCGGCGCCGGCTACGCCGCGGGCTATTACTCCTACATCTGGAGCGAGGTGCTCGACGCCGAGACGGTGGAATGGTTCAAGGACAACGGCGGCCTCACCCGGGCCAACGGCGATTTCTTCCGCGCCGAGCTGCTCTCCCGGGGCAACAGCCGCGACCCGCTGGATTCCTTTCGGGCCTTCCGTGGCCGCGACGCCGAACTCGAGCCGCTGCTCAAGCGCCGCGGCCTCGACTGACCCCTCATCGGCTGCTCCGTCACGGCCCTTTTGAGGCCTCATAAGGGCCGTCACGGAGCAATCGACGGGACAACAGACGACGGCGGCGGCACGCTGGGCCGGGTTGCCGGACTTGAAGATGCCGGAGCCGACGAAGACGCCGTCCGCGCCGAGCTGCATCATCATTGCGGCGTCGGCCGGGGTGGCGATGCCGCCGGCGGTGAACAGCACCACCGGGAGCTTGCCGGTGGCGGCAACTTCCTTGACCAGTTCGTACGGGGCCTGGAGTTCCTTGGCGGCGACGTAAAGCTCGTCCTCGGCCATGCCGGAGAGCCGGTTGATCTCCGCACGGATCTGGCGCATGTGCGTGGTGGCGTTGGAGACGTCGCCGGTGCCGGCCTCGCCCTTGGAGCGGATCATCGCCGCGCCCTCGTTGATCCGGCGCAGGGCCTCACCAAGGTTCGTGGCACCGCAGACGAAGGGAATCGTGAAGTTCCATTTGTCGATGTGGTGCGAGTAGTCGGCCGGGGTCAGGACCTCGGACTCGTCGATGTAATCCACGCCGAGGGTCTGGATGACCTGGGCCTCGACGAAGTGGCCGATCCGGACCTTCGCCATGACCGGGATGGACACGGCGGCGATGATCGCCTCGATCATGTCCGGATCGGACATCCGGGACACGCCGCCCTGGGCGCGGATGTCGGCGGGAACGCGTTCCAGCGCCATGACTGCGACGGCCCCGGCATCCTCAGCGATGCGGGCCTGCTCGACGTTGACGACGTCCATGATGACGCCGCCCTTGAGCATCTCCGCCATGCCGCGCTTGACGCGGTTGCTGCCCGTCACGCTCTTCGCGGACTGGCCGGCTTCGCTGCTTACCTCAGGTGTAGACACAAAAACCCCTATGGGTAGATAGATGACCTCGCCGGAGCGCGGACGGCACACAAATGCCGCTTCGCACACACCGGATTACCGGATCCATTGGCCGGTAGTGCTAATACTAGTCCCCCGCCGCGACCCGGCTGAATTCCGGTTACACCCTTGGGACCCGTCGGGGGTCCGGGTTCACGCGGCCTGTTCGGTGGTGGTGCCCTCGGTCTCCTCGAGCGACTGGCGGTGCACCCCGACGATCCGCTGGATGATCGTCACGAGGCTCGCGGCGGCGAGCAGGCAGAGCGTTACCAGCAGCACCACGGGGGGCAGGCCCAGTCCGGTGAAACCGGTGACGACGAGTACAGAAACCAGCCGCTCGGCGCGCTCGGCAATCCCGACATTGGCCTCGAAGCCCAGGGCCTCGGCCTTGGCGCGGGCATAGGAAACCACCATGCCCAGAACCAGGCAGACGATGGCGGCGATCGCGATGGGGGTGTCCGCCCCTCCGGTGAAGAACCAGACCGCGACGCCGGCGAACAGCGCGCCGTCGGCGACCCGGTCCAGGGTGGAGTCCAGGAAGTTGCCCCAGCGGCCGCCGCCTTTTTGCATCCGCGCCATGATGCCGTCGACGACGTCCGAAAAGATGAACGCGGTGATGAAGAGGGTGCCCCACCAGAGCTCGCCCAGCGGGTAGAACACCAGCGCACCGACCACGACGCCGAGCGTCCCGACGATGGTCACGGCGTCCGGGGAGACCCCGATCCGCAACAGCCAGCGGGCCAGCGGGGAAAACAGTGCGGTGAAGAAACCGCGTGCGTGCCTATTCAGCATCCGTCGCCCCGGCGGTCGCCTGTTCAGCATCCGTCGCCCCGGCGGTGGCCTGCGGCCAGGCGTCCGCGACCTGCTGGCGCACCTCGCCCAGGGTCTGGGTGATGGCCTTGGTCTGGGCGATGATCGGGAAGAAGTTGCCGTCCCCGCCCCAGCGCGGCACCACGTGCTGGTGCAGGTGCCCGGCGATCCCGGCGCCGCCGGTCACGCCCTGGTTCATCCCGAGGTTGAAGCCGGTGGGGTTGGCGACCTTGCGCAGCACGCGCATGGCCGTCTGGGTCAGCTCGGCGAATTCGGCCGTTTCCTCCACGGTCAGGTCCGTGTAGTCAGGAATGTGCCGGTAGGGACAGACCAGCAGGTGGCCGGGGTTGTACGGGAAAAGGTTCAGCACCACGTAGCTGGTCCGTCCGCGGTAGACGATCAGCGAATCGTCGTCCTCGCGTTCCGGCGCCACGCAGAACGGGCAGTCCTCCACGTTCTTGAACTGGTGCTGCCCGCCCTTGATGTACGCCATCCGGTGCGGAGTCCACAGGCGCTGGAACGCGTCCGGCACCCCGGCCAGGCCAAAGTCGTCGGTCACGCCGTCGTCCCCCGGGTACTCCGGGCCGGCCCCTGTGGTTTCCTGCATGCTTTGTTCTTCCCTGTCCGCTAGCTGGTCCGGTTGCGGACGGCGTCGACGATCCGCTGGACGGCCTCGGCCACCGGCACACCGTTGTCCTGGCTGCCGTCGCGGAAGCGGAAGGACACGGCGCCGGCTTCCGCGTCGTCGCCTCCGGCGATCAGCACGAACGGGATCTTGTCCTTGCTGGCGGTGCGGATCTTCTTCGGGAAGCGGTCCGAGGAGATGTCCACCTCTGCCCGGATGCCCGCGGCCTTGAGCTGGCCCACGACGTCGAACATGTAGTCATTGAATGCCTCGGCCACCGGAATGCCGACCACCTGCACGGGTGCCAGCCAGGCCGGGAAGGCCCCGGCGTAGTGCTCGGTGAGCACACCCATGAACCGTTCCACGGAACCGAACAGGGCGCGGTGGATCATCACCGGGCGCTGGCGGGTGCCGTCCGCGGCCTGGAACTCAAGTTCGAAGCGCTCGGGCAGGTTGAAGTCCAGCTGGATCGTGGACATCTGCCAGGTGCGGCCGAGGGCGTCCTTGGCCTGCACGGAGATCTTCGGGCCGTAGAACGCGGCGCCGCCCGGATCCGGGACCAGCTCCAGGCCGGAAGCCTCGGCCACTTCGGCCAGGGTGCGGGTGGCTTCGTCCCAGGTGGCGTCGTCGCCGACGAACTTGTCTTCGTTCTTGGTGGAGAGCTCGAGGTAGAAGTCGTCCAGGCCGTAATCCTTGAGCAGGCCCAGCACGAAGTTCAGCGTGGTGGTGAGCTCGTCCTTCATCTGCTCGCGGGTGCAGTAGATGTGGGCGTCGTCCTGGGTCATGCCGCGCACCCGGGTGAGGCCGTGCACGACGCCGGACTTCTCGTAGCGGTAGACGGAACCGAATTCGAACAGCCTTAGCGGCAGTTCACGGTAGGACCGGCCGCGGGACCGGAAAATCAGGTTGTGCATGGGACAGTTCATCGGCTTCAGGTAGTAGTCCTGGCCGGGTTTGCGTACGGTGCCGTCCTCGTTCAGTTCGGCGTCGATGTGCATCGGGGGGAACATGCCGTCGCGGTACCAGTCCAGGTGGCCGGAGACCTCGTAGAGGTGGCCCTTGGTGATGTGCGGCGTGTAGACGAAGTCGTAGCCGGCATCGACGTGGCGCTGGCGGGAGTAGTCCTCCATGGCCTTGCGGATGATGCCGCCCTTGGGGTGGAACACCGGCAGGCCCGAGCCCAGCTCGTCCGGGAAGGAGAACAGGTCCAGTTCGGCGCCAAGTTTGCGGTGGTCGCGGCGTTCGGCCTCGGCGATGCGCTCCTGGTAGGCCTTCAGGTCGTCCTTGGTCGGCCAGGCGGTGCCGTAGATGCGCTGCAGCTGCTGGTTGTTTTGGTTGCCCAGCCAGTAGGCGGCCGAGGACCGGGTCAGCGCGAAGGCGTTGGAGATGAGCTTGGTGTTCGGCAGGTGCGGGCCGCGGCACAGGTCGCACCAGATGGTGTCCCCGCTCTTGCGGTCCACGTTGTCGTAGATCGTGATGTCGCCGGCGCCGACCTCGACGTTGACCCCTTCACCGGCGTCGGCGGCGTTGTTCTTTTTGCCCAGCAGTTCGAGCTTGTAGGGCTCGTTTTTCATCGCTTCGCGGGCCTCGTCCTCGGACACCACGCGGCGGACGAACTTCTGGTTCTGGTTGATGATCTTGAGCATCATCTTTTCCAGGGCCTTCAGGTCTTCCGGGGTGAACGGCTCCTCGACGTCGAAGTCGAAGTAGAAGCCGTCGGTGATGTACGGGCCGATGCCCAGCTTGGCGTCGGGGCGCAGCTGCTGCACGGCCTGGGCCATCACGTGGGCGGTGGAGTGGCGCAGGACGTTGAGTCCGTCCGGGGAACCAATCGTGACGGCCTCGACCGTGGCGTCCTCGGGCAGCGGCTGGTCCAGGTCCTTCAGCTCGCCGTTGACGCGGGCCACCACGACGTCGCGGCGCTCAAAAAAGAGTTCCGCGCCGGTGGTCCCGGTAGCCACCTTGGTCTCTTCGCCATCGACGAGAAGGGTGATCTGCTGGGCATCTGACACGGGTGTCTCCTATTCAAAGTTAAGGCTTCGTAGCTTGTGGCGTACGGGGACCACAGCCAGCCTCGTCCATGCTATCGGTTTCTGCAGAGGCCAACCAACGCGCCGCTCAGCCTCCCAGCCCGGTAATGGCGAGGTTCCGGCTGATGCCCTCCAGCGGGCCGGGGGGCTCTGGTTCGCGGTATTCCGGGCTCCCGGACGCGGGGACCGGGAACGGCAGGGTCTCGGTGCGGCTCAGGTCCCAGGCCATGCTGGCGCTGATGCTGATCCCCCTGGGCCCGGTCCGCCGGGTGTTGCCCCGGATCAGCAGCAGCCGGGTCCCGAACAGCAGCGGCCCGGCCAGCTCCTGGGCCTCATGGAAGAACACCGAGTCCACACAGCCAGTGCCGTCGTCGATGCTGATGAAGACCACCCGGCGTCCTCCCCGCATCGGCGGGGTCTGGGTGGCGACCCGGACTCCGGCGACCAGCACCTCGGTGCCGTTGCGCAGGCCCAGCAGCTGGTCCGCGGTGGTGACCCCGAGCCGGTCCAGCAGCGGCCGGTGGCTGGCCATCAGGTGGTCGCTGACATCCACGGCCATCAGGTCCAGCTCGGCCCGGACGGTGTCCACCAGGGTGGGTGCCGGGAGCACGGCCTTGAGGTACTTCAGCTCGATGTCCCCCAGCGGCAGCGAAAGCTGCCCTTCGATCACCTCGAGGCCTTTGCGCTGCGGCCGGCTTTGCAGGGTCTGCAGGTGCTGGACCAGGTCGGCGCGGTTGGCGGTCCCGCCGGAGTCCCGGTGCAGGGAGTCAAAGGCACCAAGCTGGGCCAGCCGCTGGATGCTGGGTTTGCTCAGCCGGGATCTGGCCCGCAGGTCCGCGAGCGAGTCATAGGGCTGTCCCGCCACGATCCGTTTCAGCTCGGTTCCGGAGAGGCCGTAAATGCCGTTCAGGCTCAGCCGGATGCCCAGCTTGCCGCGGTCCGGGCCGGCGTCCACGCGTTCCACCCGGTACTCGGCGTGGCTGCGGTTGATGTCCAGGGGCAGGATCGGGATCCCCAGCCGCCGGGCCTCGGAGACCAGGAGCCGCTTGGGATACATCCCCGGATCGTGTTCCCACAGCCCGGCGAGGAAGGCCTCCGGATGGTGGGTCTTCAGCCAGGCCGACTGGTACGTGGGCACGGCAAAGGCGGCGCCGTGGGCCTTGCAGAACCCGAAACTGCCGAAGGCTTTAAGGGTCCCCCAGACCTTGTCCACCACCGCGGGGCTGTATCCCCTGGCCCGGGCCTCCTTCCGGAAGAAATCCTCCACCTTCCCTTCCAGGACCTCGTTGCCGAGGGCGCGGCGGAACTCGTCGGCACGGGCCAGCCCGCATCCGGTCATCACGTCAAAGGTTTTCAGGATCTGCTCATGGAACACGGTGACCCCGTGCGTCTCCTGGAGCACGGGTTTGAGGTCCGGGTGCGGATAGACCTCGGGGGCGAAGCCGTGCCGGTGTTCCAGGAAGGGCCGGACCATATCCGATTTCATCGGCCCGGGCCGGAACAGGGAGATGTCGATGATGAGGTCATTGAACTCCCGGGGGGCGAGTTTGCCGATCAGCTCCCGCTGCCCGGGTGATTCGATCTGGAAGCAGCCCAGGGTGTGGGTGCTGCGGATCAGCTCATAGGTGGGCTCGTCGTCGAGCGGCACGGCGTTGAGGTCGATCCGGCCGTCCTCGCCGATGTAGTCCGGTCCCGTCCCGCCGGGTCCCACCGGGTGGGCACCGGCGGCCACGACCTCGGCTTTGGAGGGATGCAGGCGGATCACTTCGCGGACGGCGAAGGCCATCGCGCTTTGCATCCGGACGCCGAGGACATCGAGTTTGAGCATGCCCATCGGGTCCATGTCGTGTTTGTCGAACTGGCTCATCGGCAGGCCCAGGCCGCTGGGCTGCACGGGGGTGCGGTCCAGCAGGGTGGCGTCGCCCAGGATCACCCCGCAGGGGTGCATGGAGATGTGGCGCGGCAGCCGGTCCAGCCGTTCGGTGAGGTCCACCAGCAGGTCCAGCTGCTGGTTCCCGCTGAAGTCCCGCTGCCCCACCCGGCCGGCGAATTCCTTCAGCTCGGGCTTCTCCTCGAGGGCCTCGCGGAAGTTCCGGGCCGAGAACCGCCACAACTGCTTGGCGATGTCCCCGATTTCGCCTTCCTCCATGCCCAGCGCCAGGCCGGCGTCGCGCACGGCACCGCGGGCGCGGTAGCCGTTTTGCATGCTCATCAGCGTGACGCGCCCGGAGCCGAAGCGTTCGAAGATCTTCCGGTACACGTTGTGCCGTTCGGCGCTTTCGACGTCGATGTCGATGTCCGGCAGGGTGGCGCGGTCCCGGGAGAGGAAGCGCTCGAAGATGAGGTCGTGCTGCAGCGGGTTCACCTGGCTGACATCGATCAGGAAGTTGACCAGGCTGGAGGCGCCCGAACCGCGGGCCGCCGCCCGGACACCCATGTCCAGGATCATCCGGGACACCTCGGCCACGGTCAGGAAGTACGCGGCGAAGCCCAGGCTGTCGATGATCCGCAGCTCGTGTTCCAGCCGCGAGCGCAGCTCCTCGGCGGGTTTGCCGGTGATCCCCGGGAACCTCCTGCTGATGCCTGCTTCGCAGCGCTGGGTGAGCTCCACGAGGGGGTCCCCGGCGATTCCGATCACCGAGGCTTCCGGGACCACGGGCTGCTTCCAGCCCATGTCCGCCACCGGGTCCATCCGGCAACGGTCCGCGAGCGCCTCGGTCTGGGCCAGCAGGCTCTTGAGGTCTGCGGAGCCGTACCCGGCGGCGTGCATAATCTCCTTGCCCAGCTGGTGCATCTGCGCCGCAGATTTCAGCCAGGCCTGCCCGTTGGGCTGGAGCAGCGGGGCGGCGGAGAGTTCGGGCAGCGATTTGAGCGTGCGGGCGGAATCCAGCACGTCCGCGGTGGCCGCCCCGTCCTCGGCGACATACCGCACGGCATTGCTCAGCACTGCGGGGACCCCGTGCTCGGCGGCGAGCTTGAGCATCCGCACCGCGTGGGCGGTGCTGAGCGGTTCGCCGGGCGGGCTGAGCTGGCTGACCACCTCGGCGGCGAGCGTGCCGGGCGGCATGGCATCGATCCAGCGTTTGAACAGGGTGCGGGGGCGCAGGTACCGCCGGCCGCCCATGGCACGTCCGACGTCGGAGTCCGGGCCGATCAGCACGGTGAGCACCGGCTTGAGGGTTTCCGGGTGCAGGGTGCGGGAGGCCAGCTCGGCCCGGGTCACGGCGGCCGGCACCGCTCCCCCGGCCTTCCCCGTGGTGCGGGCATGCGCATCGGAGATCAGCCGGCACAGTGCCCGGTACCCGGCGCCGTTGTTGTGACCGTGGGCCAGCACGACGACGCGTCCGCCGAGCTGGGTGCGGAGGTCGCCGTCGTCGTCGAAGACCGCAAGGTCAACGCCGACGATTGGGTCCAGCCCTGCCGCCATGCAGGCCTTCAGGTGCTTGACGGTCCCGTAGAGGCCGTCGCGGTCCGTGCAGGCGAGCGCCGTCGCCCCGTCCGCCGCTGCGGCGGCGGCCAGGTCATCGGGCCAGGAGACCCCGTAGTGGGCGCTGAAGGCGGTGGAGACGTGGAGATGGGTGAAGCTCATGCAGATGCGGGCTTTTTGAATGGACGCAGGGCGTCATGGATCCGCAGCAGCCGCCAGCGTCCGCTGCCGGTATGCCGGGTGAGGTCAAGGGTGAGGGTTTCAGCGTCGGGGGCATCCGCCTGGCGCACCTGGACCCGCCAGATCTCAGAGTCCACGAGTCCCGGGCCGCTCCCCAGGGGGGTGCGCTGTTCTTCCGCCCACCATTGGCGGCGCTCGTACCAGCGGTCCGGTTCGGCGCAGACGGCGTAGTGGCGGCCCGCCCAGTCAAGGCTCAGCGGCTGGCCGGAGGGTGTGCAGACGACGTCCACTGACTCGCTGAACATGCCCATTGCGCCTCTCCGACCTCACCAGCTGTGCCAAAACAACCGACAACTGTTCGAATATATCTTCGAATAACTCCAGTCTACGACGGTGCAGGGGCAAAACCTAGATCGGGGGTGGACGGACGCAGACGCAGGTAGCAGGATTGAGCCATGAGCTCCCATAACGCACTTCTCAAGCACGTCAGCATCGCCGCCGAGGACACGTCCCTGGTGGCGAAGTTCGATATAGACGGAAATATCCCCGGCCAGGGCGCCTACGTGGTGGGGCTTCTGGCCTCAACCCCGGATCATTCCCACCAGCGACGAATGGGGATCGAGTTCATGAACGGGGAGGCCGTGTCCTTCTACTGCTTCAGCCACGACGGCACGGAGGAGAACTTTGACCTCAAGGGCATCGATCACTCCGGCAACACCATCACCGGGCATTTTCCGATCAGCACCGTCATGGGCCTGGCCAAGGGACATCTCATGACGGCGTTCAGCGACTGCGACGGACGCGACTACCAGGCGAACGTGCCGGTGGAGGAAGCACTCTAGGGCTCCGGCCCCAGAGCTGGCTTTGCCCGGGGCCTAGGAGCTGGCTTTGTAGACTTCCAGTTCGAGCGTAATGAACGCGTCGATCATCGCCCGGTAGGTCTTCTCCACGAGGTCGACGTCGATGTCCTTCTGTTCCGCAGTGGCGCGGACATGTTCAAGGACCCGCTCCACGCGGCCGGGGGCCCGGACCTCGGCGCTGTCCGCCTTCAGGGTTCCGGCGATCCTGATCAGGCGCTCGCGGCGGCCGATCAGCGACACGATCTGCTCGTCCACCTCGTCAACGGCCACCCGCACGGCGGCGAGCTGGTCCCGGTCGGCCTTGGCAGCTTTTTCGTCTTGGTGATTTGTGGACATGTCCATGACAGTATCGAAAGATGCAGCCACGAGTCGATTTAATTTCGCTGGGGGTCCGCAGCGTCGACGCCTCCCGGAGTTTCTACGTGGATGGCCTGGGCTGGCCCGTCCACCGGGAAGTCCGCGGCGAAGTCCTGTTCATCCAGGCCAATCACGGCCTCGTCCTGACACTCTGGGATGCCGGGCAGATGCAGGCCGAAGCCGCCACCAATCCGCCGACCGGCAGTCCGAGCGTCACGCTGAGCCACAACGTGGGCAGCGCGGCCGAAGTCGACCGGGTGATGGCGGAGGCCGAGTCGGCCGGAGCGGCCATCATCGCGGCACCGAAGACCCAGTCCTGGGGCGGCTACACCGGGTACTTCGCCGACCCTGACGGCTACCGGTGGGAGGTCGCCTTCAATCCCAGCTGGGGGGTCGACGGCGGCGGTACGGTGACGCTCTGAGCGCTCACCGGGATCCGGGAGCTCACCGGGATCCCGCCGCTGCGAAGGGGATCCTTGCCGATGACGGGCTGTCGACGTGGATCTCGGGGATCCGGTCACAACCGGCCGAGGCCCCACCGTTGGACGTGAAGAAGCTGCGTGCCGCACGCGTGCGGCCGATGGGCCCTGACCTGCCGCAGGTGGCGGACATTTCGGTGCCTGGCGACAACCCGGTGGGATTGCGTTTCTACCGCCCCAGCGCGCAGACGCTGCCCCTCATCATCTACGTCCATGGCGGGGCTTTCATTTTTGGGGACCTCGATTCCCATGACCGGACGTGCCGCCGCCTGGCCGTGGAAGCCAACGCCGCCGTACTGGCGGTCCACTACCGGCGAGCGCCTGAGCATCCGGCGCCGGCGGCTATCGACGATGTTGTCGCCGCGCTGAAATGGGCTCGCAGGCCAGCGGCCATCCTGGGTCCAATCACCCGTTCCCTTTCCCTTGCCGGCGACAGCGCCGGCGGCCTGATCGCCCTGCTGGCGGCCCAGCGGCTGGTCGCGGACGGCGTTGACCTCAGCGGGCTCCTGCTCGTCTGTCCCAATGCCGACCTGACACTGTCACAGCCCAGCGTTCGGCAGAAAGGGACAGGATGGGGACTGGACGCCAGGGCCTTGGCGTGGTCGCTGCAGCAGTGGGTACCGGACACGGATGCTGAACAACTCGAGGCGTGGAGCCCATTGCATGCCAGGTTCAGCGGCCTCCCAACCACTGTCATAGCCACTGCGGAACACGATCCGCTTCGTGATGAGGGTGAGGCTTTGGCCCAACGGCTGATTAGTGCCGGGACCACGGTCCACCACGTTCGGCATCCGGGCCTGGTCCACGGTTTCCTTAGCCTCGATACCGTGTCGCCGGCAGCATTGAGAGCCGGGAACAATCTGCTGCGGCAGTTTGGATCCACCATTCGCAACGGGCCCCGGTGACCCCGCCGCAGCGGACCACTACCCCGAACTGCTTTCCGAACCGTGCCCAGGGCGCCTTCGTCTCCCGCCCCTTCATCCATGCGGCTCATCCATGCGGCGGAACTTCGTCATCCTCCGGTGTGAACTCCATTGAAATGGCCCGAAATGCTGTGTGGGCCCGCTTAGGGTGAAGGCATGTTCAAGACCACCACGTATCTGCGGCTCCTCGCGGCACCGGCAACGGCCATGCTGCTCCTGGGGACACTCCTTGTCCTGGAGCAGCGCCATTTCGACCAGAACAGCGCCCTGCTGCTGGCGCTCCTCACGGGCATCGCTGTGGCCGAAAGCCTGCCGGCGGCCGCACTCGGGCTTGTATTCCTTGCCTTGGTCCTGCAGAGCGTCAAGGTTTTCCCGTTGGTCCTGCTCTCGGGCGTGCTCAGCTACGCTGCCGTTCCCGTGGTCATCTTTTTCGCCGTGGTCGGCTGGAAAACCCGGAACCGGTGGGTTCCACCCGTTGCTGCTGTCGCATTTGCCGGGATCACCGCGGTCAACTGGTTCACGGACCACACGTGGATCAACTTCCTTTTCGGCAACCAGCTGTACGGCCGGGGACTATTGCGGACCCTCACGTACGCCTTTCTGATCTTCGGGGCGTTCGCCGCCCTGAACCTCGCCGCCTGGGCCGTCGCCCTGGCAGTCAACAACGTCTCGCGGAGCCGGCGGGCGCAGCTCGCGGCGGAAGCGCGGCTCCGGGAAACGGCCACCGAACTTGCCGTGGAACAGGAACGCAACAGAATAGCCAGGGAGCTGCATGACGTCCTGGCCCATTCATTGACGGTCATCGTGGCGCAGGCCGACGGAATACGCTTCATCCACCGCGCAGAACCGGAATCTGTCGAGGAGGCGTCCAGGGTCATCGCCGACTCCGCGCGGACCGCGCTGGTCGAAACGCGCAGGCTGATCGAGGGATTCTCCACCGAGCTCACCGACCAGCCGGCCCAAAGGGTTGAGGATCTGGAAATTCTTGCCAAACGACTGGGCTCCAGCGGTATGCCCGTAGTGGTGGAAATGGCGGGACAACCGTGGGACCTGACCCCCACGCAGCACCTGACGGTCTACCGGCTGGCGCAGGAGAGCCTGACAAATGCCTTCAAGCACGGCAACCGGAGCCAGGGCGCGCACCTGCGCCTGCTGTGGACAGCAACGTCCCTGGAGCTCCGTGTCAGCTCGTCGCTCACCTGCCAGGCAGCGTCGGCGTCGCAGTCGCCGTCGGGCCGCGGGATTGCGGGAATGAATGCCCGGGCCGCCGCCGCGGGTGGCTGGGTCGAAACGATCCAGGGCGCGGGGAACTTCGAAGTGCTGGCGTTCCTCCCCTCGGCACGTCCCGACCAGCCTGCAGCTGCTGGACCGACAGGACCCGGCCTCCGCGTCCTGGAAGGAGCGAAGGCATGACCGCCGCACCCATCCGGCTTGCCCTGGCCGACGACCAGCCCCTGTTCAGTGCCGGACTCAAGATGATCCTGCGCAGCCAGCCGGATATGGATCTGGTCGGCGAGGCCGTCAACGGCGAGGATGCCGTCCGCCTTGTGCGGGAGACACGGCCCGATGTGCTGCTGATGGACATTCGGATGCCCGTCCTGGACGGAATCACAGCCACGAGGACCATCCTGGAATCGCCCGGCGGGGCCGCCACCAAGATCATTGTGCTGACCACCATCCAGCATGACGAAGCCGTCGTCCGGGCCATCCAGGCCGGCGCCGCCGGCTTCCTGACCAAGGACACCACTCCCGACTTCCTGCTGGCCGCCATCCGGACGGTCCACTCGGGCCACTCGGTCATCGCCCCTGCCATCACCAACGAACTGCTGCGCGACTACACCACTCCGTCAACCGGGAACGACGCCGTGCTGGCAGACCTGTCGGGGCGCGAACGCGATGTGTTCTTGCTGACCGCCAAAGGACTGGGCAACGCGGAAATCGCGGCCTCCCTCGTGCTGAGCGAGGCGACGGTGAAGTCCCACGTGGGCAGCATCCTGGCGAAACTCAAGCTGAAAAACCGGATCCAGCTCGTCGCTTTCGCCTACGAAAACAAGGTACTCAACTAGCCCCGGTAACGCCGTTCATCTATCGAGGCCTTCGCGCACAGGGAAGGTCGGCCACCGCAGTGCCCGAAACAACCTCAGGAGCCACTATGAATAAGAAGTTCTTCGGCGCTGCCGTCCTAATCGTCGGCACCGGCGCCGCCCTCGCCGCCGCAGCCATTCCGGCCGCGTCGGTCACCGCGTCCCCGGAGCCCGTCCCGGGGATCATCCGCCAGGCGGAGTCCTACGCCACGGCCGATCCGATCGCCGAAAAGGGCAGGCAGGAAGCCGTCCGGCTCTGCATGGCCAAGGCCGGCTTCGACTACACGCCGCCCAATCCGGACCTGGCCCTGGACCTCAACGAAGCCATCGGATTCAAACGGCTCACGATCGACGCCGCCAGAACCAGCGGCTACGCCGGCGCAGGGCCGCACGGACTCCGCGAGCCGGCTCCCGAGTCCGCAGAGGGGGAACTCTTCGCCGATCCGGCGTTCACCAGGGCACTCACCGGACCCGGGGACACCGCTGCAATGACCACGGCTGAAGGCATGGGGACCACCTCCGGCGGGTGCCACGGCGAAGCCATGACGAGGATCTACGGAAGCGCTGAAAACTACATGCTCGCGACCGGCATCGCCTACAACTCGTTCTTCCCAGCAAGCCTGTCCGCCGCCGGCGACTCCGGAATTGCCGCAGCCGTCAAGGCCTGGGCCTCCTGCATGGAAGAAACCCCGTATTCCTCCTACGCAAACCCGCAGCAGGCAGCAGCCGCAGGAAGAGCTGCGGGCGGCCAGGAGGAGTTCAGAATCGCGGTCACCGACGCGGTCTGCCGGGACAGGACCACCTTTCACACCGCCGTCGACAGCGTCCTGGACAAATACCTGACGACCCGCATGCAGGAACTCGCCCCGCAGATAGCCACCGTCCAAGAGATTCGCCGAACCGCCGCAATCAACGCGGCCGCACTGGAAACTGCTGCAGCGAAGTAGCCCGCCTCCGTCCCGGGCCCATGCCCCCGCGGAAGCAACGAACGCCGTTGCGACCCAGGGCACAACGGCCCTATTGGGGTCCTCGTACTCGCCGCTAACGTGACTTGGAGCACACGGCGGCACGCTAATCGAGCCGGTGTGCGTGAGCTACGAACTCAGGGTCGCACCTGACTTATGACCTGCTGGCCGCTGATGCGGCCTGCAGTCACGGATGGACGAAGGTGTCTTCCAGCCGGTAGTCGAGGAATTGCCTGAAAAACCTGTCGTGCGCCACCGGGTCGGCCCCGGATGCGGCAGTGGCCAGGAGCCAGTCGATCTGTTCCGGAATCGTTTCGGCATTGCTGCCGACCGGTTCGTAGCCCAGTTCGAGCGAGGCCGCGGTACTCAAAACGATCGGCGGCCGGAAGTCCCACGGGTGATCGCCAAGGCCCTCGGGGGCGGTGCCGTCGAGCAACACTTCATCCCAGTAATGACCGAGGTGCCGTGCGACCGTTTGCGCGGTCTGACGGGCAGTGGGGGCATCGGGGTCTGCATGCGATGGCGCGGCCGAGGACTCCGGTGCCGCCAAGTAGTACCGCACGCTTCATCCGGTCACTCTACGTGCGCCGCCGGGTCCCGCAGCGGCACCGCGCGGCCCCCGCCGGGGCCGAGTTAGAACAGGCTCCCCACCGGCTGGATGAGTTCCGGGGAGTCATTCCTGACGTTCCCGACGGCGGTGCCGACGGCGTCGATCGTCCAGCCCTCCGCGACGTCGTGCGCGCCGGCGCGGACCAGGTCCACCAGTCCGGCGGCATCCTCGGCCTGCGGGTCCAGCCACGCCTGCATGGTCGTCCGGTCCATCGGCAGCGGAACCCGGTCGTGCAGGGCCGTGAGTTCGGCCAGCATTCCCCCGGCGTAGCCCTCAGGCGGCGAGTCGGTGGTCATGATCGACGTCGAAAGCAGCCAGCGCTCCGGGTCATCCTCCGCCTTGGAGTGGTCCTTCCACCACTCGTAGAGTCCGGCGAAGACAATCGGGTGGCCGTCTTTCGGGTGCACATAGTAGGGCTGCTTGCCGCGGCCCTCACCCTTCCACTCGTAGTAGCCGTCCGCGGGGACGGCACACCGCCGGGCGCGGGTCGCCTTCCGGAAGGCCGGCTTCTCCAGCACACTCTCGCTGCGGGCATTGATCATCTTCGAGCCAATCCCCGGGTCCTTGGCCCAAGAGGGCACCAGCCCCCAGCGGGCAATGTGCAGCTGCCGGACCGGTTTCCCGTCCACCAGCCGCTCCAGCAGGATCGGCACATCCGCGGTCGGGGCCACATTCCAGGACGGCGGAATAGCGACCTCCTCCTCGAGTCCGGCGTCGAACTCGGCCAGCAGGTCCCCGACGGCCCGGGCCATCACGTAACGTCCACACATGGCACCAGCATGCCACCGCGCCCAATCCGTGTCATCCGGGACCTGTGATCCGGCAAAACCAGAACAGCCCGTCCAACCCTGGTATCCGTCCAGCGCCAGCCACCCATTGTCTGCCATCCCTTAGACTCCGGGCATGGCAAAGACATCAACGGTGGTCCTGATGTGCGGTCTGCCGGGAGCGGGCAAGACAACGTATGCGAGGACGCTCGAGCACACCGGGCACATCCGCCTCTCCGTGGACGAGGAGATGTGGCGCCAGGACCAGGAGCTGGCGGCACGCTTCGGCACCCCGGAGTACTTTGACTTCACCGTGGAGGTGGAACGGCAGCTCCGGATCCGACTGACGGAGCTGATAGCCGACGCGCGGGACGTCGTCGTCGATCTGTCCTTCTGGTCCCGGCAGCGGCGCGAGGAGTACAAGGCGCTCATCACCGCCCACGGGGCCGCCTGGCAACTCGTGTATCTGGACGTGCCCCGGGAGGAACTCCTGCGGCGCCTCGCGCTGCGCCGGCTCAGCCCGGGACCCAACTCTGCCCCAGTCGGAGCGGTGTATCTGGACAACTTCCTTGCCGCCTTCGAGGTCCCCGTCGATGAGGGCGAGAAGGTCATCCGCGGGTAGCAGCCCCACACTGTGCGGGAATAGCGGCCTGCGGGTTACGGTTATTGGGAGTAACGTACGACTTTTGTCGGCAACGGGCGCTGCCACGCAGCGCCGCCAACCAGCTTTGAGGAGAACTTCGTGGATTTCACCCCCGAATCCGGCACCATCACCATGTTTTCGACCACCTGGTGCGGCTACTGCAACCGCCTGAAGAAGCAGCTGGACGCCCAGGGCATCGGGTACACCGAGATCAACATCGAAGAAGTTGAAGGTACCGCAGATCTCGTGGAGAAGCTCAACGGAGGTAACCGCACCGTTCCCACCGTGCTGTTCCCGGACGGCACCGCAGCCACCAACCCCTCCGCGGCCGAAGTCAAGAGCCGCCTCGCGGCGTAACCGCCGTTCCTTTCACCAAAATGATGCAATGACGACGACGGCGCGGCCTCCCCGGGGGCCGCGCCGCACCGCGTTCTGCGGCAGTAGTTGTGCGGCAGAATTTGTGGCAACAAAGTCTTGAGACAACGAGTTTCGCGGCACGAACCGCGACATGAGCAGAGGAGCTAATTCCATGGTCCATAAAGTCAAAGGCGTCATTGCCCGCTCCAAGGGCGCACCCGTCACCCTGGAGACCATCCTGGTCCCGGATCCCGGACCGGGCGAGGCCCTCGTGGACATCCTCACCTGCGGCGTCTGCCACACGGACCTGCACTACAAGCAGGGCGCCATCAATGACGATTTCCCGTTCCTGCTCGGCCACGAGGCCACCGGTGTTGTGTCCGCTGTGGGTCCGGATGTCACCGAGGTGGCCCCCGGCGACCGCGTGGTGTTGAACTGGCGCGCCGTCTGCGGCGAATGCCGGGCCTGCCGCCGCGGCCAGCCGCAATACTGCTTCAACACCCACAACGCCACCCAGAAGATGACCCTCGAGGACGGCACCGAACTCTCGCCGGCCCTGGGCATCGGCGCCTTCGCGGAGAAGACCCTCGTTGCCGCCGGCCAGTGCACCAAGGTTGACCCCGAGGCCGACCCGGCCGCGATCGGCCTGCTCGGCTGCGGCGTGATGGCAGGCATCGGTGCCGCCATCAACACCGGAAACGTCAAGCGCGGCGACTCCGTCGCCGTGATCGGCTGCGGCGGAGTGGGTGTGGCTGCGGTCGCCGGCGCCGCGCTCGCCGGCGCCACGACCGTCATCGCCGTCGACATCGACCCGAAGAAGCTCGAACGGGCCAAGGACCTCGGCGCCACCCACACGGTGGACTCCTCCGCCGTCGATCCGGTCGAGGCCATCCGCGAGCTGACCGGCGGTTTCGGCGCCGACGTCGTGATCGACGCCGTCGGACGTCCCGAAACGTACAAGCAGGCGTTCTACGCCCGCGACCTCGCCGGCACCGTCGTCCTGGTCGGCGTTCCCAGCCCCGAGATGACGCTGGAACTGCCGCTGCTGGACGTGTTCGGCCGCGGCGGCTCGCTCAAGTCCTCGTGGTACGGCGACTGCCTGCCCTCGCGCGACTTCCCCATGCTGATCGACCTCTACCGGCAGGGCAAGCTGGACCTGGACGCCTTCGTCACCGAGCGGATCACGATCGACCAGATCGAGGAAGCCTTCGACAAGATGCACACCGGTTCGGTGCTGCGCTCGGTAGTGGAACTGTGAGCGGCGCATCCGGGGACGGGCTCAGGATCGACCGGCTGGTCACCTCCGGTACCTTCTCGCTCGACGGCGGCACCTGGGATGTTGACAACAATGTCTGGATTGTCGGCAACGACGCGGAATGCATCGTGATCGACCCGGCACACGACGCCGCCGCGGTCGAGGCCGCCGTCGCCGGCCGCAAGGTCACCGCGATTCTGCTGACGCACGGCCACGATGACCACATCGCCGCCGTCGGCGAGTTCCGCGGACGGGTCAACGCCCCGGTCCACCTCAACCGCGAAGACTGGATGCTCTGGGAGAGTGTCTTCCCGGGGACCGAACCGGACCATGCGGTCGAGGACGGGGACACCTTCGAGATCGCCGGCGCGCAGCTTGTGGCCCTGCACACCCCGGGGCATTCCCCCGGCTCCATGTGCTTCTCGCTGCCCGCCGAGGGCACCGTCTTCAGCGGGGACACCCTGTTCCAGGGCGGGCCGGGCGCCACGGGACGGTCCTACAGCGACTTCCCCACCATCATCGGGTCCATCAAATCCCGGCTGTTGACGCTCCCGGCGGACACCGTGGTGCGGACCGGTCACGGCGACCCGACCACTATCGGCGCCGAGGCGCCGCAGCTGGAGGAATGGATCACCCGGGGCCACTAGCCACGCCAAAGCAGCTCGCAGCAGGGGCCGTTCTGAACGCTCAGAACGGCCCCTGCTGCCCGTTAGGTGGGCACCATGGGCACGCGTGGTACGGACGCACCCACTGAGGCACCCAAGGGCTCCAGGGCTCCAGGGCTCCAGGGCCAGGCTCCAGGGCACCGCCGTTCTCAGCCGAGCAGGCTGCCGAAGTCACCGTAGTCGAGGGTGGCGTAGCGGGCGTAGGTCGCGATCACGGCGGCCTCCACGGCGTCGACGTCCAACTGCGGGACGAGGTCGTCAACGGCGCCCGCCGTGGCGGGGTCCCAGTCCAAACCGAGGGCCGCGTAGCTGGCTTCGAGCACCGCACGGATCGGCGCCGAGTTCTCCACCACGATGACCGAACTGAACAGCCAGCCACCCGCCACCACGCGCTGGGCGGTGCCGATGAGTTTGAGCTGGCGCTGCGGAAACTCCGGGTCCTGGCCGTGGACGCTGAATTCCCCGGGGCAGTACTCACCGGGGATCTCCCCCACGGCGGCGTCGACGCCGGCGGTCCGCAACGCGTGGGCCAGCAGTTCACCGAAGAAGGAGAACCGCCCCTTGGACCCGGCGATCGCATCCGCGTCCGGTTCCAGATGATCGATCACCAGGGTCCCCTCGTGATACGCGGCGGCCCGTCCGCCGGCCTTGCGGACCAGCGGCTCGAAGCCCAGCTCGCGGCAGGCTTGGGCTGCGGCCTCGAAGCCCGGCAGGTGCGTGTCCCGCTGGCCGAAGGCCACGGTGGGAGCCGGGCGGTAGAACCGGAGCATGGGGCCGGCCTCGCCGGTCTTGACCTTCCGCAGCAGTTCAAGGGCGAGGTCCAGGTCCGCTGCCGCGCCGAGGGATTCCTCCTGCCGGAAAATCGTCAGCGTCCGGGGTGCGACCGCGGCCTCCGGCATCTTGTTATGCTCCCTTATGGTCATCTTGCAGTTCCTCGTCGTAGCCGCCGCGTTCGCCGTCATCGACTCCGTCTGGCTCAAGTCGATGAGCAAGTTCTACCGGAGCCATCTGGGCCACCTCATGGCGGACAAACCCAATCTAGGGTACGCCGTCGTCTTCTACGTTTTGTACATCGCGGGGATCGTCTTCTTCGCCCTCCAGCCCGCGCTCGACGGCGGCAGCTGGCTCACCGCGCTCGGTTACGGCGCCGCGCTGGGGACGTTCGCCTACGCCACCTACGACCTCACCAATGCCTCAACCCTGAAGAACTGGCCGCTCGCCATCGTGCTGGCGGATATCGCCTGGGGCGCCGTACTGACCGGCCTGGCCACCGTGGTCGGCTGGCTCGTTTTCCACTAGTCCGACTTCCGCGAGGAGGGCCGGGCCGGTTCCGCCTGCCCGGCCGGCTGAGCGCTAGGCCTGTCGGAGCGTCAGGATCTGCTCGGCCCGGCCGAACGGGCCCTGGAGGTCGTGCAGCACGGTCGAGGTCAGGCCGATCCCGTCGGTGCCGAAAGAGACCTCGTTGTCCAGCCCAAGCCACTCCCCTTCGGGTTTCCGGTACATGTGGATCTGCAGGTCAAGGTTGGGGAACGAGTAGCTGCCCTTGCCCGGCGGGACGCGGGCGGCGATCCCGTTGGCGGTATCGACCAGGCCGACCAGCCGGGCGAGGTCGCTGCTGTCCTTTTGGTCCGTCAGGGGATGGTCGGTATGCAGCCAGACGGTGCCGGAACCGGCCCGATGCCCTTCGGCGATCTTCATTTCCAGGGACGCGATGTAGCCGCCCGGCCAGATGCTGGCGGCGTCGTACGGTTCGCAGTCCTCGGGTGCGGGAATCCGCGGATCCTCAAAGGCGGCGATCGCCGAGGTGTCGGAGGTGATCATCCGCCAGGCGGTGGCGCGGATCGCGGTGCGGCCGGCGGCGACCAGCTCGGCCTGGACCAGCTCGATCGTCCGGCCGGGCCGGAGTGTGCTGGTGACGACCTCGAATTCGCCGCCGGGAATCAAGCCGAGGATCTCGTAGCTGAGGCGGGCCATCCGCATGTCCTCGCGTGGCTCATGCCGGGCCAGGCAGTCGGCCATGATGCCTGAAGCGGGGGCCATATGCTGCTCGTGCACGTTCCAGGCGCCCTGGGCGTGGATGGTGGAGCGGAAACGCCCGCCGCCCAGATCCTGGTAGTAGAAGTCGCCCTCGGCAAGCACCGGTAGTTCAGCAGTCAAGGTCCGCCCCTTCGCGTAGCTGTTGATTCCTGAACACACTATCGCTTTCATAGCTCCTGCTGTGCCTGGCCTCATGGCCCGTATAAGTCCGGCACTTGAAATAGTCCATGACTTCCCACAACCCCGCCCCTTCGAAGAAAGGCGGCCGCGTGCGGCGCGCCGTACCGGCCGCCACCCTGGCCCTGACGCTCTCGGCGGGAGGCGCCAGTGCTTGGGCGCTGGACCGGTTCGTCTTTGAACGTGTCCAGCTTTCCGACGTCGCAGCCTACGAAGCCAGCCCGGGACTGACGTCTGGCATGACGTCCGGCACCCCCGCCGGCACGGAGTCGGCTGCGGATTCCTGGACGGACTCCGCGGCGCAGCCACGGACTCCTCGTACAGCTCCGACGATTCCACCATCAGCATCTCCACCGTCGTCACCGGCAGCGGGGGACAACTCAGTCACCTACTACGTGGCCGACGTCGTGCTCACCGACGCCACCGTGCTGCAGTCTGCCTTTGCCAACAACAGCTTTGGCGAGAACATCACGGAAACCACCTCCGCCACCGCGGCGGAGCACAGCGCCGTCTTCGCCATCAATGGCGGATACTACGGTTTCCGCGACACCGGGATCGTGATCCGCAACGGCCTCGTCTACCGGGATGAAGGCGCCCGCCAGGGCCTCGCCTTCTACCGGGACGGCACCGTCACGGTCTATGACGAGACCGGCACCACGGCAGCCCAGCGCCTGGCCGACGGCGTCTGGAACACGCTCTCGTTCGGGCCGGCCCTCGTGGAGGGCGGCGAGGTGGTGGACGGCATCGAGGACCTGGAGGTGGACACCAACGTCGGCAACGGGGACGCGCAATATCGGAGCAACGTCCGGGGCAGCGCACTGATTCCGCACTCCCCGCCGGACCCGCCGGAAGATTCAGGTTCGGTTTCCACCGGATTCGCCGGACTGGGTAGACTCGGAAACAGACGTTCCACGACTACCCACCAAAGAGGTGCTCCCCTGATTCGAGTCATCAGCTACAACCTGCGAAAGCACCATGCCAGCGGTGAACTGGTGGACCTGGCACGTGATTTTGAGATTGATGCCCTGTGCCTGCAGGAGTGCGACACCAACGACCTTCCGGACACGATTGGCGATCTGCACCTTGCCGACGCCACCAAGGGCAACCGGCTGGGCCTCGCGATCTACTACCGTATGGACCGGTTCACGGCCTACGAAACAAAGACATTCGCCCTCAAGAAGTCGCTGCATGACCACATCCTTTCCCCCGCCCATGAGCGGCTCATCGGTACCCGGGTGGTGGACAGGGAAACCGACCATGACCTGGTCATCGCTTCCTTCCACGCGGCCCCGCTCACGGCGTCGAACTCGCTGCGCCGGAACCAGATCCACGCTGCGCACGCCGAACTGCTGAGCATGAGCGGCGGCCTGATGTCCCTGATGGTCGGTGACTTCAACTATCCGTTCTTCACCAGGTACCTCACCGAACAGATGAAGGACGCCGGCTACGACCTGACGCTCAGCGACCGCCGCACCTATACCCGATACAAGGTGTTCAAGGGTCATTTCGACTTCGCCACTTCACAAGGCCTGAACATCGAGAGTGTTGAAACCCTGCCGCGTGGCGCCTCAGACCACCTTCCCATCCTCATTTCCGCGGAGTACGGCCAGGACGCTCCGGCGGCTGGCGGTTCCGCGTCCCCTGCCGCGTAGCCCGGTGCCACCGTGCAGGGAAGGCGGGTCCTGAAACTCCCGCCCGGCCTGGGGATGCTGCGGGTCTACCAGCGTTCCTGGCTGAAATCCGACCTGGCCGCCGGCGCCGCGCTCAGCGCCTTCCTGATTCCTGCGGGCATGGCGTATGCCGAAGCGGCCGGGCTGCCGGCAGTCACGGGCCTTTACGCCTCGATCATCCCGTTGCTCGTTTACGCGGTGTTCGGTCCGTCCAGGGTCCTGATCGTCGGCCCGGATTCCAGCCTTGCCCCGATGATCGCCGCCGCCATCCTGCCTCTCGCCGGCAAGGATCCGGATCAGGCGGTGGCACTGGCGGGCGTATTGGCCCTGATGATCGGTGGGCTGCTCCTGGCCGGCAGGGTGTTCAGGCTGGGTTTCGTCACCGGTCTGCTGTCCAAACCGATCCGGGTGGGCTACCTCAACGGAATTGCCCTTGCGATCATGCTCAGCCAGTTGCCCAAACTGCTTGGCTTCCCGGCCACGGGCGGCTCACTGATCACCGGTGCCGGCGGCGCCGCACAGGCGGTGGCCCAGGGCGCGACCAATCCAATCGCGTTGCTGTTCGGTGCCGGCACCATCGCGGTGATCGTGGCCTGCCGTTTCCTGCCGTGGAGGCTCCCCGGCGTGCTGATCGCCGTCGTGGCAGCCACGGCCCTGACGGCCGTCCTGAACCTCACCGCGGCGCTTCCCACGGTCGGCGCCTTGCCCCGCGGGCTGCCGGGGCCCGCCCTCGGCGGTATCAGCTTCGACGACGTCCTCGCGCTGATCGGCCCGGCCGCCGGCATCGCCCTGATTGCCTTTGCCGATACGTCCGTTCTCTCCAAGAGCCTCGCGGCCCGGCAGGGTGTACGGGTGGACGGGAACCAGGAAATGGGCGCCCTCGGGGCGGCGAACGTGGCCGCCGGGCTCTTTGGCGGCTTTCCGATTTCCGGGAGCACCTCGCGGACGCCAATCGCCCTCGAAGCCGGCGCCAAGAGCCCGGTGGGCGGCGCCGTGGCCGCCATCCTCGTCGTGGCCTTTATGCTCCTCGCGCCCGGCGTGACCTCCTACCTGCCCTCCAGCGTACTGGCCGGCGTGGTGATGGTTGCCGCGGCGTCGATCCTGGACGTGAAGACGCTCTTCCGGCTGCTCAGGATGAGCCGGACCGAGGCCGCCCTGCTGGTCGCTACCTTCCTGGGGGTCGCCTTTGTGGGCGTGCTCGAAGGCATCGTGGTCGCCATCGGGCTCTCCCTGATCGCGTTTGTGATCCGCGCCCTCGACCCCTACCGCACCGAACTTGGCAGCGTCGAATACGTTCCCGGCTACCACGACCTGACCCGGCACCCCGAGGGCCATCGCATCCCGGGGCTGGTGATCGCACGCTTCGATGCCCCGCTGTTCTTCGCCAACGGCGCCGTCTTCACCGACCACATCAGGACCCTCGTGGCCAACGCGCCCGGACCGGTGCGCTGGGTGATCGTGGCATCCGAGGCCATCACCGGCCTGGACACCACCGCGCTGGACGACCTCGTGGCGCTCGACGACGAACTGGCGAAACGCGGCATCAGCCTCGTCTTCGCCGAGATGAAGGGACCCATCAAGGACCGGCTGATCCGGTTCGGAGTCAGCAGCCGGTTCGGCCAGGACCATTTCTTCCCCACCGTCAACAACGCGGTAAAGCACTACAAACGGACCTTCGCGCTGGAGTAGCATCCGTGGACGGAGCAGAGCCTAGCCGGCGGCACCGGTGATGCTGCCCGGCGCCTCCTCCGTGAGGTCGACGACGTCGCCGGTTGCGTTTTTCTTGACCGATTCGACCCCGCCCATGGCGCTGGCCTTCGATTTGTAGCTCTGCGAGGAAGCGATTACTTCGCCGTTGGAAGCCTTGAGCCGGAAGCGGAACCCGCCGGATTTGTCCTTGTAGACCCAAATTTTCCAGCGATCTTGCACTCCTGATGTTGCGTCTGTGGAGCCGGCCGGATGGGCCGTTAACCCACAATTTTCGCCGCGAGTGTCATTTGCACTACTCGCCTGCACAGCGTCCCGCGTGTTTCCCGGTTTGTACAGGCCAGCATTGAACGTTGAATTTTCAGTACTTCCCTGCACGATTCGCAGCTCTCGTGCAGTACTCCTATGCACAATGATTCTCAGGGGCGTATTTGTTCGGCCGCCCTGCGTTGCCCGCGTTCAATTGCACGGTAGACAGTGGAGCGACCGACGCTAAACAGCTCGGCCAGCTCTGCCTTGCTGTGTTCCCCCGCGGCGTGTAGTTCGAGGAGGTGGTTTTCCTGTTTGACGGTGAGTTTCGGTTGTTTCCCTCGTAGCCGGCCCTTGGCCTTGGCAACCTTCATTCCTTCACGGGTGCGCATGCGGATGAGGTCGGCTTCGAACTCGGAGATCATCGCCAACACGTTGAAGAGCAGTTTGCCCATAGGGTCAACGGGGTCGTGGACGGATCCACCAATGCTGAGTTTGATTTCGCGGTTAGCGAGGTCAACTGCAATTTCGTGGGCATCCCGGACGGAACGGGCCAGGCGGTCAAGTTTTGTGACGACGAAGGTATCCCCCGCCCGGCACGCGGCCAGGGCTCCGCGAAGTCCGGCGCGGTTCTTGTTTGTGCCAGTAAAGCCGTGGTCAACATAGATTCGTTCAGGCTCAACGCCAAGGGCGGCGAGGGCATCACGCTGCGCAGTGAGGTCTTGCGCCTCGGTGGACACGCGCGCGTAGCCGACCAGTATTTTAGACATGGAAAATAGTGTCTCATATAGTGCCCCCTCACCGGTCAACTCACCGAACGGGTCTTACGGGACGCTGAGGGACCCCAGCTCGCAATGATATGACTGTTAGCCCGGAATGGCGGTTAAGTCGCAGCTTAAAATGGCGGTTTGCCGTTCCGTATGGGGAACGGCAGTCGGTCCTGGATCAGGCCGTCTCAGTGGTCCGGAGTCAGGTTGACATACTTAGTCCTCACTATGGAGTTCGCCCAGGTCTTTGCGAGATGTGGGCGGTAATCCTCTGGGTTGAGACGAATCTCTGTTCCATCAACGGATGAATGGCCGCCAGGACTCTCCTCATGCTCAGATACTGCACATGGACTGAGGGAGTATTGAGCAAAGGTTCAAGGTGGGCGACCCGGTTGCGCAAGAGGTGTATGCCCGCGACGTCCTTCGTTATGGCCTTCTCAGGCCTTGAGTTGTGAGGGAAGGCTAAAACTAAGGCATCTTTCCACAGCAACATCCGCCCTGGTGTCTGGTCCGGTAGGAGAAACTTCCATGTGCCAAAGCTCATCTGCGCCAGAATGTCGGCGTGTCCCATGCGTTCCGTGCGCGTCCTGGTTGCCTTCTGTGCGCGCCCTGTGGCTTCTTTGATGTCTTTACCCTGCTGGGTGAGCTTGAAGAGCAGCTGCGACGGATCGGTAAGCCAGTCCGGGTCGTGTGTTCCTCCGGAAGGACTATTCTGTGTCGCGTTCCAGGCGCTCAGCTGGGCGTCTATGGCGTTTCGGAGAACGACTTCAAAGAAATGCAAGGATTCATACACTGCCCCTGACAGTCCAATGTTCTAGTGGTAGAGCTGGATCGCTTGTTTCCGGTTGCCGCCCGCCGCGTCGAGGTACGGGCCAAGACGAGGGGGCGAGATGTATCCGCGAAAAACTTCCCAGTCCGGCACGTGGGGCTGCGGTTGCGGGGGTGAGGGCATGTCCGTAGACTACTGGAGAAGGCGGGGACAGGTTCTCCGTTCATAGTTTTACCCTGAGGCCTGACGATTGAGCATCGTTGGGCCTTTGGCATTTCCGGGACAGTTACCATTTGGGTCCGATGCGTGCTTCGGTAGCTGGCCTGTCATGGTTCTCCCAGTGACGGGCGAGCGGCTGACCTTCGAATCCAACCGTGACCGCGCTCATGCTGTAGGGCGTCGTCCTCGGTTTGCCGCCCCGCGTCAGTCACCGCCGATCTTGAACAGTGCGTACTCAATAACATGACGAGAACTGGACGGGGACCAAGCCGCGTTGATCTCAGTCGCCGTCTCCAGGTATTCCGCATAGGCGCTCGATGGCCAGCGTCCAGACACAAGTGGCCAGCCAAGTGCTTTGGCCACCCTGGCGTCAAGAATAAGCGGAGGGCGCCGCTCGTGCCGTTCCGGATCGTCGTACGCGGCGAAGTAGAGCCACTTTGTGAAGAAGGCAGGCCCGAAGCCCTTGATGCGATCCTCGTCCCTCAAGTTGAGTCGACGATAAGCCTCGACGGGATCCACTGATCGGGCCGCCTGAAGCGAACGCTGCAGGGCATCGAGTGCGCCATCCTCGTGGAGTGGCTTGACAACCCGCGCAACCCTCTGCGCCTTGGTTCCTGTACCCCGCGCGCACACGGATACGTAAAGACTCAGCACCGATTCAATGGACGACGCTTCTGCTGCCATGGCGAAAAGTTCGGAACGGCTGACACGAACCCTCTCCGGTCCGCTGAGGGCGGCGGGGATGGGGAGCCGACGCGGCCACCGGTCAGTCCAGTGGCGAGTGAGGTAATCAAACCCCTGAGACCGGACGACCCGCTCAGCCGGGGCACCCTCAGGGAACTTTGCCCTCAAATCTTGACAGATCTCTGCCACGGTTCTACTCAAGTCGCCATCCCTCCACCCTTAGCTTTGATTGGACATGTGCGTAAGGCTACAGGGCACACGTTCAGCGGAATCCAATTGGCCGGCGGCCGCCATCCTGACACGATCAACCGTCGGGCGCCCGCATGCGGGGGCAGAAGGGGCAGTAGCCTTGGAGCCATGGAGCCATGACGGATGAAGCGGTCCCCCAGGTGCTTGATGATGCCGTTTACAGGAAGTACATGAAGCGCGTGAAAGCCGGCAAATATATCAGGATCCTAGACTCACTTCTGGCGGCTGAGGCATCGGTAAGGGCCAACCCTTTCCCCGGTGAACCTCATGAAGGGAGTGTTGGCACAATCATTCACATTTTGGTGGATGCCGTCCGCGTGCTGAACGGTGAGATCGGCACGTTTGGAACGTCGGAGCGGGTTACTTACGAGTTCGGTGAGGAGTTTCCGGGTGCGTGGCAACGGACTATGTGGCAGGAGTGGTCGAGCGCGCTGGAGTTCTTCGATGTCAGTTTCGGCATAGGCCTCGGAGACTACGTAGAGTGCCTTCGCGCCGAGATGGTTGAGCCGGTAGACCCGGATACTGAACTGAGTGTAACGGCGAGAATGCTGCGGTTGTGGGGGGCCTCGAAACCGTTGAGGAGTCAGTACTACCGCTGGAGCATAACGCTTCCCATCACCGACTACAGCTCAAGCTTCGACGCCGAGGAAGTTGGCGTTCGATTGATTATGGCGCACTGTTTTGGTCTCCCAGAGAACTGGTCCGCGGAAACATGGGCGCTTGAACGTGAGCTCACCACAGGTCTCGTGGAGTACTGAACGCCAAGGCACCATAGTCATCTCGCTTGCCAATCATGGCCGCCATAACGACGAACACCTGACTGGCACACTCAGCCCGGTATGAATCCCTCACCGGACTTGTGTGGCGCTGGCGGCGTCGAGGAGGTCCAAGTAGGCACCCTTTACGAGCGCGCCGTCCTCAATTACGAACGCTGCGAGGAGCCGGTGCGCTTCTGACACCGCAGCGTCAGGCTCCAGCGTGTCTCCGACGGCGACCTCCAGTTCCAAGAACTCGCCCAATCCGTCGACGAGGTCGAGATGGACCCTGGTCTGACCGATGCCAAACACGGTGCGGTGCTTTCGGACACGCCCCACTTCCCCGTAGGCATCCGTCAGGACTGACCGGAGTCCATCCGGGTCCGAAGTTTCTGAATGGACATAGAACGAAGGCTTCGGGCCGGATTCGTCTGCCCTGCGGTAGTAGATCAGCACGCCGTGGTTCCCGTCGAGAACTCGAAGCTTGAGCCGGCCGTTCGGGCAGGAAAAGAAGGTATCGTCCTGCGCGACAAACTCGGGCCCAGATTCTGCCAAAGACGCCACCACCGGCAGCAACTTTTCGAGACTTTCCACGCGCGCTTTGATTTCGATGTTCGTCGGCATGATTCCACCAGACCACGTCGTGATCGTCGAGTGGGCATCCTGGACAGCCCGTAAGCCGGGCCGTTAGAGGAACGCTCAGCGGGACGCGGCGGAAGATATCAGCCGGCTGTCGGCTCCTCATCATTAGCGACAGCCTCGATCCAATCCACAGCCTCGTCGGAAAGCTGGGGACCGTCTGCTGATTCGCCAGCCCACCACCCAGAATCGGTCGCACCGCCCGTAGTCGCCATGATGTCGGCGATGACATGCGGCGGCAGCGGCTCGCCGTTGTGCTCAATGAGCCAGCCGCGTGTTTCCGCATCGACCAGAGGCCACCACTCGAAGATGTTCATCGACGCAGTGTTGCACCGACGAAGTCGTGTGTACAGATTCCGCCGTGGGGCGAGCTCCGGCAAAGGCACCGGTTAACGAGCGCAGCTTCGACGTCAGCGACGCCCCAGAGGTGTCCCGCTGGGGATCCTTCATCGGGACACTTGCAGCGAGAAGGTCTCCGTCGCGTGCTCCGTGAGTAATGCGGCCCGCAAACGCCGTCTCACGCTATCCGCGGCATTTACGTGGCTTAATCTCAGGGTGCAAGTAGGCGCCAGTTCATCGGGAGTTCCCAGACATTGCTGCGCATAGATCCTGCCAGCGCTCCCGCCTTTGGGGCTGTCCCGAATTGCTGGGAGTCCCTGTGGTCGGTGAATATCCTTGATGCCCATGATCGAGAAGAAGCTGTCTGTTGACGAAATCGCGGCTCTGGACCACGTCATAGAGCAGACAAAGGCGTTGACGTGGGAGCCATTCATCAAGCTCGTTTATTCAACATTCCCGATTGTGACCGAACCTCGCTACAAGGACCTCGATTTGGTCCAGCTGGCCGATAAGTACGCCCGGTCCTAAGTATTCCTTCGCCGCACCGCCCTCGGTTTCCGAAACATCACCAACGACACCACCCACGCCCTGCTCAACACCGGGTTCCGACGCCGGCTACACCCTCATCTGCGATAAGCCCTTTCGTATCTCCGGAGGTTCAGGAACACACCGGGCTGGAACCCCTGCGAGGTAGATTGACTCGTGGCCAATTTGTGGAATGACCGAGTGACGTGCCGCGCAACCTGGCCATCCGACGACGGCGCATGATGTCCTTGGCCCAGGACGGCACCAGACCCCACCGGGCAATCAACAGCCGGCGATCCACGGAGTCCTCGTCCAGCCGCTCCGCGATGATGGGGACGTCCTGGGTCGGAGCGACGTTCCAGCTCGGCGGCGGCGGGCTGCCCTCGACCTCCCTGGCCTCGAAATGACTGAGGAGATCCCCGGTGGCCTTGGACATCACGTATCTGCCGCACATGGATTCATTGTGCCCCACACCGCCTCAAACGGAAGGCGAACCCAGTTGCGGCAAGACACGCTGCACCGCGGCTGGACGATCCGCGGATCAGCTATTAAAGTCTTGCGGTATCGAATACAGACAGACGGACACGACGTCCAGGAAGGGGGCGCACATCACCGCTGACCAACACCTCCTTCAGGTCCCCTCTTAGCGTTCGAATCCACGCCCGACCGGAGTTGTCGAGGAACTGGACCTCGCGTCGGCTCTTGGAGGGGAAGCGTTCCTCTTGGATCGTGAAGCTCTGACCTGGCAGCAATACGTCGCGGAAGCGGAGGTGCACCGGCAATCGAATATCACCATGAATTTCATGGTGTTGGACCCTGTAGATCGGCTCATCACTCAGATTGTGGACCTCGTGCATCCACCACTTCGTGTAGTTGCCTCGAACGTCTTCAGGCGCTCGATCCACTTCACGGTAGTAATAGGCGATCTTGCGTGCCTGAGCTTCGCTACGCACCTTAGAGTCCCGGTAAATGACCACTGCCGTGGCAAGGAAAGCCAGAGTTGTCCCGATACCGCCGACCCAGTCAGCAACAGTTCCCCAAGTATCCGGATTCAAGGCCATTAGGTCAGTTTGCCAGACCAAGTGCCGCGACCTTTGCCGAACACAAACCATCGATGGGCAGACACTCCTAGGAGCGAAAAGTCACGGGCCGGGGTCCTGGCTTGGACTCTCAACAACGTCGTGAACATTTACCTATGGGCCGGGAAAACGTCCCTTGAGTTAGACAGCGACGTCAGGCGGGCAAGCAGCAGTCAGTGCGCGTTCAAGCAGCATCAGGTCGATCTGACCAAGCACGTCAACACCGTAGATGAAGGCTTCCATCTCAAAGGGCCCGGCGTTACCGCCGACGCTGAAATAGGAGAGCCAAATTTCGTCCAAAGACATCTCGCTGGTTGCGACAAGGTCTCGGGCCCGGGACCGGGCGTCCATATCCCAATACTAGAAACGCGTCAGCCTCACCACAAGACACTGTCTCTACCCACCCGGGCAATCGCAACCAAGCCGAAGCCATAGGCAGTCCCCGAAAGTATTGAGCGGCGGCACGCGATGCTGTAGCTCCCTGACGTTTGTGGCCCGATGAGTTCTGGCTCAGAGACTCAGTCCTCTGGAGCCATAGGAAAACTGCCCTAGTTCCGGAAACGTCCCGGTGGGACTATGCAGACATGAGCGAGAAGGCAAAGCGCCGTTAGGGCGCTTCTCTCCCCGCGGCGAGGAAGAAGCAATGGACGTCAACGTTCTGCGCCGGGCGGCCAGGAACGGTCTGGACGACGGAAGCTTCACCCTGCTGGATCTCTCGCTCGGCTTCTGGGCAAACGGAGGCTGCGCCGAGGCATGGGACCTGGACGCCTTCATTTACGGCCTGAAGCCCCTGTCAGGTCCCGACATACTCGTTCTGGCCTGGACGCTGGAGGAACTCCACAATGCCTGAAAAGTCGACACCACCACCACAGGCGCGGGAGCCGATCTCTTAGGCGTTCTGCTGGTTTTCGGCGGTCGGCGTCTCTGGGGGCCAGGCCGCAAATGACGGTAGAGGCTGGAGCGGGCGATGCCCATGACTTGGACGATCTCGGAGATGGACAGGTCCCCCTGGTCGCGCAGGTGTGCGGCGAAGGCAAGTTTCGTCGGATCGACCACGCTGGTCCGCCCGATTCTTTTGCCGTTGCTGCCGGCAACGGCACGGGCGTGGGCTGCTCGTCGATTGCATAGGTTCATTCCATTTGGCCGAAGAGGGCGAGCATGACCACGGCCAGTTGCGACATGGGATCCTCCGGATTGGCTCAATCCACCCGGAACGGATCGGTCAGGTTCCGCACCCAACGCAGGCGCGTAAGCGACACACCCGCATGTCAACGAAATAGTAAGGGTACTTGACAATTTCGGTCAACTGCTGTATCAGGACGTGGTATGTTTCACAATACGTCCCCCAATATTTTTGGGTGCGGGGCAAGATATGCGGATCAGCGCCACCAAATTGCCTCCCACTTATCTGTGACCGGAGGCGGTCTGTTCGTTCTCCGCCGCCCCCTGGACCAGGTCTCAACCTAATGGGGTACATCGTGGCAAAGAAAAAGTTCTTTCATAAGCTCAGCAAGAAGACAGTCGCATTCCTGACGGCCGCTTTCCTGATCATCGGCGGCGGGGCATACGCGTTTTGGACCACGACAGGCGGGGGAACCGGCGCGTCGCCCAACGCTTCGTCCAACGGCACCGTTGTCCTGACCGCCACGTTCGCCCCCGGGCTAACCCCCGGCGCCAGCACCGCGGTGACCTACACCGCGGCGAACCCCGGAACCTCGAGCCTGCGGGTCGGGACCATCAGCCATGTGGTGAGCACGAGTGCCCCGTTGTGTCTGCCGGCGGACTTCACCATCGCCAATGTTCTGTCCGACACGACCGTTCCGGCCGGGGCCACGGCCTTTGCCCTCGCAGGTACCGGAACGCTGACGTTCACCGACACGGCCATCAACCAGGATGCCTGCAAGGGCGCCACGGTCACGCTGACACTGTCGTCCAACTAACAGGTTCTGCAGCGGACAGGTCCGGAAGGGCCTGTCCGCTGTGTGCCCGGCAGGTCGGGACCGCTTGCAGCTAATGGAGGACTGACGTGCATTTCGTCGACGCGGGTGACGCGGGAGTACTTCACCGCGCACAGCGTGCCGTGGTGGTGATCATCCTTGTCCTCGTTGCCCTCCTGGCGCCAGGGGCCGGGCCGGCTTTTCCGTTCTCCACCGGCCCGGGTTCGGGCACAAGCTCCGCCAGCCTGGGCACAGTGCAGCCGCCCACGAACCTCACGGTCCCGGCAACGAGCACCGGAACGGTGCATCTGAGCTGGACCGCGGCCACCGGAACACCCAAGCCCACCGGCTACTTCATCACCCGCACCCGGACCAGCGACGGCGCGACCGCCGCGGCCTGCGGCACCAGCAAAACTACCACGACGCCGGTGACCTCCTGCGATGACCTCACCGTGGCTGCCGGCATCTACCGGTACACCGCCACCTCGGTGTACCGCACCTGGACCGCGTCCACTGCCCTGAGCAGCGCCGTCGGAGTGACTCCGCCCGGCACGGCAACGAAGCTCGTCTTCCTCACCCAGCCCGCCAATTCCTCGACCGGCGTCGCGCTCCCGACCCAGCCCGTCGTTGCCATCACCGACGTCAACGGCAGCATCGTCACCGCACAGCCACCCACGCCGGTCACCCTCACCGCCTCGGGCGGCACCCTGATCGGATGCGGGTCCTCAACGACCGCGAACGGGGTGGCCACGTTCTCCGGCTGCGCCGTCACCGGGGCCGGCAGCTACACGCTGACTGCGACTTCCGCGCCACTGACAAGCGCCGTCAGCACAACGTTCACCGTCGCTGGCCCCGCCGCCCAACTCGCGTTCACCGCCTCGCCGTCGAACTCCACCGGCGGCACGGCCTCGGCTACCCAGCCGGTCGTGGCCGTCCAGGACGGCTCCGGCCGGACCGTCACCACAAGCACCAGCCCCGTCACCCTGAGCATCACCGGATCTCCGGCCGGCGCCACGCTGGGGTGCGCTTCGAACCCGCTGCCGGCCACGGCCGGCAACGCGGCGTTCACCGGCTGCAGCATCAACAAGGCCGGCACCTACACCCTGACCGCCACCGGAGCGGGTTTCACCGCGATCAGCGCCAGCTTCACCATCACCACCGGACCGGCCGCCAGACTGGGATTCACCACGCAACCATCCGGGTCAACCGGCAGCGTCCCGTTCGCCACCCAACCCTCCGTCAGCATCCAGGACGCGGGCGGCAACACCATCACCACGTCCACGGCCACCGTCGACCTGACACTCACCGGCTCCTCCGGCGCCGTATTGAGCTGCGCCTCGACTGCCATCACAGCCGCCGGGGGTGTCGCCGCGTTCTCCGGCTGCAGTATCAACAAGACCGGAAGCTACACCCTGACCGCCACGTCGGCCGGGCTCATCTTCACGATCAGCAACACCGCCACGATCGCCGCCGGCGCCGCCACACAGCTTGGCTTCACCGCACAGCCGTCCGCATCCACGGCCGGCGTCCCCTTCGCGACCCAACCCGTGGTGGCCGTCCAGGACGCCGGCGGCAACACCACGACCAGTACCGCGGCCCTCACCCTGAGCATCACCGGCTCCCCGGCCGGGACCACCCTGACCTGCGCGGCGAACCCTGTCACCGCCACCGCTGGCGTCGCCGCCTTCTCCGGGTGCAGCATCAACAAAGCCGGAACCTATACCCTGACCGCCACCGGCGCCGGCTACACCACGGCCAGCCTGAACTTCACCGTCTCGCTGGGAACCCCCACGAAACTGGGCTTCACAACCAACCCAGCCAACTCCACCGGCGGTATCCCCTTCCCCGCCCAGCCCGTGGTCGCCATTCAGGACGCCGGCGGCAACACCATCACCACCAGCACCGCGGCCATCACCCTGAGCATCACCACCCCGGCCGGCGCTACCCTGGCCTGCACCACAAACCCCCTGACAACCATCTCGGGTGTGGCCGCGCTCTCCGGCTGCAACATCAACAAACCCGGAACCTACACCCTGACCGCGACCTCCGGCTCCCTCACCGCCGCCGTCAGCACCAGCATCACCATCAGCACCGGGCCCGCCACCAAACTCGCCTTCACCACCCCACCCTCCACCACCGCCGTCAACGCGGCCTTCGCCACCCAGCCCGTTGTGGCCATCCAGGACGCCGGCGGCAACACCATCGCCACCAGCACCGCCCCCGTCACGCTGAAAATCACGGCACCCACCGGCGGGGCAAACCTGACCTGCACCACCAACCCCAAAAATGCGGTCTCCGGGGCGGCCGCCTTCGCGGGCTGCAAAATCAGCAAGACCGGAACACGGACCCTGACAGCAACCTCCGGAACCCTCACCGCCGCCGTCAGCGCCAGCTTCGCCATCACCGGCGGCACGGCCACCAAACTCGCCGTCACCACCAGCCCCTCCGGGTCCACCGGCGGCATCGCCTTCCCCACCCAGCCGGCAGTGACCATCCAGGACGCCGGCGGCAACACCACCTCCAGCACCGCACCCGTCACGCTGAGCATCAGCACCCCCGCCGGCGCGGTCCTGGCCTGCACCACAAACCCCAAAAACGCCGTCTCCGGCGTTGCCACCTTTGCCGGCTGCAACATCAACAAACCCGGCACCTACACCCTGACCGCGACCTCCACCGGACTAACCGCCGCAGTGAGTACCAGCTTCACCATCACCACCGGCCCCGCCGCCAAACTCGGATTCGAGACGCAACCGTCCGGAGCCACCTACAACAATGTTTTCGCCACCCAACCCGCCGTTGCCATCCAGGACGCCGGCGGCAACACCATCACCACCAGCACCGCGACCCTCACCCTGGCCATCACCACACCCGCCGGCGCGGCCCTGAGCTGCACAACCAACCCGGTGACCGCAGCCTCCGGCGTGGCCGGCTTTGCCGGCTGCAGCATCGACAAAGCAGGCACCTACACGATGACCGCGAACTCCACCGGACTGACCCCCGCCGCGAGTGCCAGCTTCACCATCGCAGCGGGGCCGGCCACCAAACTCGCGTTCAGCACCAGCCCCTCCGGTTCCACTGGCGGGATCGCCTCCAGCACCCAGCCCGTGGTGGCCCTCCAGGACGCCGGTGGCAACACCACCACCAGCACCGCCTCAGTGACCCTGAGCATCACCACTCCCGCCGGAGCGGTCCTGGCCTGCACCACGAACCCCCAAACCGCCGTCTCCGGCGTGGCTGCCTTTACCGGATGCACCATCAACAAAACCGGCACCTACACCCTGACCGCGGCCTCAGGGTCACTCACCAGCGCCATCAGTGCCAGCTTCACCATCACCGTCGGGCCAGCGGCCAGACTCGTTTTCACCACGCAGCCTTCCGGCGCACCGGTCAACGGCGTTTTCGCCACCCAGCCCGTGGTGACCGTCCAGGACGCCGGCGGTAACACCGTCACCAGCACCGCAACCATCACACTGAGCATCACCCCGCCCGCAGGTTCCTCCAACCTGACCTGCACGACAAACCCCTTGACCACGCCCTCAGGCTCAGGCGTGGCGGCCTTTGCCGGCTGCAAAATCGACAAGAAGGCAACAAACGAGACCCTGACCGCGACCTCCGGTGCCCTCACCGCCGCGGTGAGCGCACTCTTCAACATCACCTAGACCACACAGGACGCGTCCCCTGAACCGTTACGCTCAAAGACCTCTTGAAACGGCCCGGCCCAGGTGCCCCATCCCGGCCTTCTCCGTCTTCGATCCGATGTGATAAAAATGGGCGAAGACCGCAAAAGCGGATCAGCCGACCGCCTGGTCGCTGCAGCCTTCCGATGTCCGGCAGCGGAGAACAGTCCCTAGCGATGTCATCTTCAAGAGACCGCCGCCGTTGCCCGTCTGACCGCTTCGGACTCAACCACACCCGATCCGGACGCGGCTTACGTGGCTTGCATTGACCTTCGACGCTGACCTGCACGAGCGTCCGCTGAAAGGTAGATATTCCGTCCCGACCCCGCCTCTGTTCCGTCCAGCCCGGGTAGCGTTCCCGGTCCCGCTCCGACAGTTTCGGCGGCCGTGGTGGCCGTGGCATGAATCGTCCTGACAGGTCTGGCCGGAGTGCCCCGCAGCAGTGCGCGGTAGGCTGACATGGAGACGGGGGCCGCCGTGCGGCGCAGTCGTTGCCTCAAAATGAGCGCGCGGAGATGCTTCTCCAGCGGCCAAACCGAGGGTTGGCATCGCGGACTTCTGCGAAGTGCGAGATGCCGGGGGGAATGAGTTTTGAATGGCTAAATACCAGCAGGAATTCACTCATATTGCTTTTCTGCTCGCTGACCTCGAGGTCAGTGAAGTCTGGTTAGTGTACTTCGGCTCCGGGGGCAACCAGGATCTGTGGGCCGTCGACGCGTATCTAAACTCAATGATGCCGCTGCCCGCCTACGACTGCGATCTGCTGGCGTTGGTCCTCAATGAGCGCCTGACCGAACTCCACATGCCGCACCTCGCTTCCTACCGCTCTGGCTAAGGACGCGACACTCAACTTTCAGTCCCGCCGTTCATCTCCAATAACAAGGAGGGGCGGATTCGGGTTTTGTCGCTGGCATTCGGGAGCTGTCTGGTCGCGGGGATCGGTTGTGCAAGGATTGCTGGGCCGGTCCGTGAAGATCCTGCGCGCGGCCAGATGGGGCCGGCCGCCCCAGCAACGCGCTCATCGCTGCCGACAATCGAGAACCGCGCAAGCTGGCTCCGCGTTGTTGAGACCGTGGAGCCAGCCTTAGCGGAATCGGCATGACGCGCATGCCGGTTGGCCCGCCCCCGACTTTGGTTCCCGGGCCATTCCCCTGGTCAGAGTATGCGGGGCAGGCCCGTCGGACAATACCTGCCATTGACTTGAATTTTCATCGCGCCTATGGTTTGTGGGTCCCGCCGCATCCCCCATCTGCGACGGTACGGAACGGCCGGAATGCCCCCGCGTGGGCCTCCCCCGAGAGGTCCGTGCGGGGGCGCCGTCATGTCCGGACTGCACTGCGCGTAACGTGCGGGTGCACGGAACGAATCCGACAATCAGCACTCACCTGCGCAGCGTCTTGGACAGGCTGGGACTCCGCACCCGACTCCACCTGGTTGTATTCGCACACGGACGCCGTCCGCCGGGCACCTGAAACAGACAACGCTTGGTATCCGCTGCGGTTGCCCGACCTCTTAGATGTCATCGTCGGGCTGTCGGAACCGCTCGCCGTATTACCTAAATAAGGTATCGGTAGACGGTGGCGCGGGAGACTCCGAGCATCTTGCCGATGTCGGACGCGCTGATTCCTTTGGCTTTGAGTTCCTTGGCCCGAGCAGCGGCAGCGTCGTCCACTTTGCGGGGTCTTCCGCCGTGGCGGTTGTTAGCCGCGGCGGCAGCCAGACCGGCTCTGGTCCGTTCGATCATCGTGTCGGGCTCCAGCTGCGCGAACGCTGCCATGATCGTCAGCATGGCGGTGCCCATGGGCCCGGTCGTGTCGAGTCCTTCGGTCAGGGACCGGAAACCCGCCCCCCTATCCCGAATGTCCTCGATGATGTCCAGGACGTCCCGGGTGTTGCGGCCCAGGCGGTCGAGTTTCCACACGGTGAGTACGTCGCCGGTCTCCAGCCGGTCCAGGGCTTTGGACAACTGAAGGCGTTCGACCGTGGATCCGCTGACACCATTGTCGGCGAAGGTCCGGGCTGCGCCGGCGGCCTTGAGTGCAGTGAGCTGCAGATCAAGGTTCTGTTCCGCGGTGGAAACCCTCGCATACCCGATCACAGCCATGGTCGCCCCGCACTTCTCTTAATCCCGAACAATTTGCCGTTGTGAGATTATCTGTTGTTGGACGGGTTTTGAGACATCGAAGGTCCGTGTCGAACCGCGCGATCCTCGGCATTCCTGACGCCGCCTCAAAAACGGTCCGACCGTCTCAGTAATGGATCATTTTTGAGAACCAAACAACCACCAAGCCTCCGCCGGTGGCACTACAACGCTTACGAAATCGCAAATGTCCCGCGTGCCAGCACCTTGGAGGCCCAATAGAACCTGCGGCACTCCCTCACGCAAGGAAAGGAGGACACTTGAACGAAGAAACTGCACACCATAACAAGGAGTTTCCATGACCAACGCCAGTCCAGTGATCGTCTTTGATGTCAACGAAACTCTTTCCGACATGTCCCCCATGGGCAAACGCTTCAGCGAGATCGGCGCGCCGGCTGAACTGGCCAGACTCTGGTTCGCCACACTGCTGCGCGACGGCTTCGCACTCACCGCCAGCGGCGACAAAGGATCCTTCGCCGCCATGGGGTCCGAGGCACTCCGGGGAATCCTTACCGGTGTGGGGCTTAACCGGCCACTTGAGGCAGCGGTCGAGCATGTTATGGGCGGCCTGACGGGCCTGAGCGTACATCAGGACGTCCCGGATGGAATTAGGGCACTCGCCGCTGCCGGATTCCGGCTCATCACACTCAGCAACGGCTCGGCCCAGATCGCAGCGAAGCTGTTCAGCGACGCAGGAATCCGTGACGAGTTTCAGTCACTGCTCTCTGTCGAAGACGCGGCCGCCTGGAAGCCGGCACGTGCGTCCTACGAATATGCCGCCGCCACCTGCGGGGCCGACGCCGCCGACATGGTGCTGGTCGCCGTCCATCCTTGGGACATCCACGGCGCCACCCGCGCCGGTCTGCGCACGGCGTGGCTGAACAGGACAGGGGAAAGCTACCCCGACTACTTTCAGGCGCCTGATTTCACAGTCACCGCGCTGACCGAGCTTCCCGCGGCCCTGACAGCAACGTATTGACGAGATCCGCGGATCCCGGACGCCCCGGGCATCGTCGCCGCCCTCCGCCAGGTGCTACAACTGTTGCCTTGAGGGTGATCCCCGCGAGGTTTTGACCGCGATGTCCGTGGATCCCGGCATGATGACCGCCACTGGTGAAAATCAGGTATCCGGACTTTGCGGCCCCGCCGATCCGGGGTTTTCGCCACGATCACATCTCCGTCGCACACCTGATCGAGGGCCTCGCGGCGTCCCAGGGGTTCGGGGTGGAGCCGGATTATTTATCCCCGTAGATGTGATTGGGGGATGCCCTCGCCACGGACTGCGGGCATATTGACACGCTCGTTTCGCCGGAATACTGTCTGCCTTAACGGGGCATTTTGCCCTAATTCTAAGTTTCTCGGCGCTGATTCTGGGCCGCTTCTGCTTGGCTAGGGCGCCGGCAAGGAGTCCTCATGTCTTGGGAAATGTCCGGAAAGTATGTTGGCAACTGCAGCTGCCAGTTGATCTGTCCGTGCCCGGTCGACGGTCTGCCTACCGGGCCTGACGGCGAGTGTCGCGGCGTGAATGTGTTCCATATTGCGAGTGGAAAACTCGATGACACGGATCTGTCCGGCGTCGACTTCGTATTCTGCAACTGGTTCCCGTCTAATCTCACCGCTGGTGGCTGGAAAGTGGGAGTGGTGGTCGACGACGGCGCGTCGGAAGCACAGGCCACCGCTTTGGAAACCATCCTTCACGGTGAGGCTGGCGGACCGTTCGGGGATCTGGCGGCGTTGTATGGGGAATGGCTGGGAGTGGAGCGAGCCAGTGTTACGTTCTCGGACGGGGACACCCCGTCCGCCTCAGTGCCGGGGCACGTGAACTTCACGTTCGAGCCGCTGCCTGGACCTGACGGCGGTGTTACCACCGTCAAGAACGCGATGTTCGGTTTCGCCCCGGAATTCCTGATTGGCAAAGCGCCGGGACACTCGGACCTCTTCGGCCTTGATTTCGAGGGCGTCTACGGTGAGAGCGCGGACTTCACCTTCGCCAGCGAGATGGCCGATAACGCCCCCAAGTTGCGGGCATGAGCACTGCCAGCTGATGCTTCACAGGAAGCTGTTCACCCCAGGCGGCTCGCGACCAGTCGCGCGCGCCGCCTTTTCGGCTGCGTCGACGTCGCGTTTCTCATCCGCCGCTTCCGCTGGACCGGCCTCCGCCTCCCGCGTCGATCCACGGGCGGCTGGCCTGATCGCGGTCCTGCTCGTACTCGCCGCGGCGAGTTGGGTTTTTACCGCCACGCAGCTGAACGGGATGGACATGGGCCGCTGGACGGACCCGGGACCGCTGGGATTCTTCGTCACGACGTGGGTTGTCATGCTGGCGGCCATGATGTTCCCTTCCGTGGCGCCAATGGTCGTGGCCTACGCCAGAATCCAGAGCCACCGACGCAAAATGGGGCGCTATGCGCCGGCGGGATCCACGGCCGTGTTCGTGGCCGGGTACTTGATCGTGTGGACCGCCTTCGGGGTGATGGCGTATTCCCTCTACGCCTGGGTCGCGTCGATGGTTCCCGGGATTTTCGGCCCGGAGCAAGGCAGCCGGTACCTAGCGGCCGGGGTCATTATGATGGCGGCGGTCTATCAGCTGACTCCCGCCAAGAACGTCAGCCTGATGAAATGCCGCACACCCATGGACTTCATCCTGCACCGCATGCACCCCGGATACCGTGGCGCGCTGCGCATGGGAATTGAGCACGGGGCGTGGTGCGTCGCATGCTGCTGGGCGCTGATGGTGGCGCTGTTTGCGCTCGGTGTAATGAGCATCGGCTGGATGGCGTTGGTTGGGGCGTTCATCGCCGGCGAGAAGATGCTCCCGTGGAAGCGACTCGCCAACCGCTCAGTTGCGGTGGCACTGGCTGTCATCGGACTCGGTGTAGTCCTGTCGCCCGCGGCCATGAGCGGCCCAGGGATGTAACGGACGAGGCCGGCACGCTGCGCCGGCCGCCCACCACAAGGGGGACACCTGAACGGTCTCATACACAAAGGAGTCGAAAATGACTGACGGGGCTGGACTGATAATGCGCTTTTACAAGGAGATACTAGAGGGCGGAAATCTCGCCCTCATTGATGAGCTGGCGACGGATGACTACGTCGATCACGAAGAGGCACTTCCTGGACAGCCGCCCGGCAAAGACGGCGTCCGATTCTTCGTGAATGCAGTCCGGACCGCGTTCCCGGACATCAAGGTCAAGACGATCGAGCCGTCGCTCGCCAACGGAGACATGGAAGCGTGCCACGTAATTCTGACAGGCACTCATCGTGGGGAGATGGCCGGCATTCCAGCAACGGGCAAGACTGTCGAATTCGGCAGCACTGACATAATCCGGGTCGAGAACGGCAAGGTCGCCGAGCACTGGGGAACCACCGACAACATGGGACTCATGCAGCAGATCGGCGCCATCCCTGCGTAGGACGCAGGGAACGCCCTCAAGATGATGATGGAACGTGCCAGACGACAGCACTCCCCTGCCCGGCATTCGCTGATCCGTGGGGCCTTTGAGATCGCGACGTCCGCTCTCCGGGTCCCGATGCGACATGGACTTGCGCTATCTCAAAGGCAATAAGACAACAGGAAGTCTCACTTCGGCAAAGTGTTCGGACTAGGGGAGACTTCTGGATCTGTAAGTCGCAGCGGTGATTGGAAGGGCTTCGGCGGCGCTATGCGGCCCGCGCCGCAGGTTCATCGTCCCGCAGCTTGATGGGTTGCCGTTTCATCCGGCACGGGTTAAGACTGCGAACCCGGCCGTCGCCGTCCCGGGGCCGCTAACGTTCTGCTGCATGATGGCAGGGGTCTTCTCGGGGCAAGCTTCGGCCGCGTGCGGGTCAGTCGTGGGAGGGTTCGCCGGTGACTTTGTGGTCGGCGTGGTTCAGGCCTTCCATGACCAGACGGGTCAGGTGCCCGTCGGTGAGGCTGTAGATGACCCGGCGGCTTTGTTTTTGGCTGGTGACGAGGCCGCTGAAGCGTAGCTTGGCCAGGTGCTGGCTGACTGAGGTGCGCGAGGCTCCGGTCTGTTCCACCAGGGTGCCGACGTCGGAGGGCTCCTGGGCCAGGAGCCAGAGCAGGTGCAGCCGGGTGGGGTCCGAGAGCATCCGGAACGTGGCGGTGGCTGCGTCCAGCCGGCGGGAATCCGGTGCTTCGGGGTGATGGAAGCTGGCGGCCGGAATGGGTTGTACGTTTTCCACCGGTTCAGCCTTTCATCGTCTCCGGCACAGAACCGGGCCTGGATACTGCGGGCCAGAATCGGAACGCCGCAACTGTACTGATTGTAGCCACGATGGCCAGCACGGCTGCTGCTACCGGCTGGCCGGCGGCGGCGCCGATCCAGCCGGCGATCGGGTAGGTGATGATGAAGCAGGCGTGGGAGAGGGAGAACTGGGCGGTGAAGATGTAGGACCGGGTGCTCTCGGTCGCCGCGCGGCGCAGCAGGCGGGCCGAGGGGGTGTTGATCATCGAGGTCCCGGCGCCGAGAACCACCCACAGGCCCAGCAGAACCGGCCAGGTCCCCGGCACGGCCAAAAGGACGAAAGCCCCTGCCAGGCCGACGGAGAGCAGTACGGCGCCGGCACGCATGAGGACCCGGTCCGGCACCCGGTCCAGTATCCTGGGCGCGGTCAGCGCGACGAGCATCGACCCGGCACCGAAACAGGCCAGGGCGACCGCGACGTCGGCGTTGGAACCGCCGAACATGTCCCGGGCGTAGACGACTGTGTTCACCAGTACCAGGGCGGTGGCGGCAGCGACGGCAAGATTTAGGGCCATCAGGGCCCGCAGTTCAGGGTTGCGGGCAAAGATCCGCGTGCCCAGGGTGGTCCGGTGCCACAACGTCCCTTCCTGCTTCACGACCGGCGCCGCAGGAAGACGGGTGGTGACCACGAGGGCTGCGGAGAGCAGGAATCCGGCCACGGTCCCGAGGAACAGGTCGTGGAAGGACAAAACCGTCAGGAGAGCTGCCGCAAGGGCCGGGCTGACCAGCGACTCCAGGTCGTAGGCCAGACGTGAGAGGGAAAGGGCGCGGGTGTACTGGCGTTCATCGGGGAGGATGACCGGGATCAGGGACTGGAACGCCGGGGTGAAGGTAGCCGAGGCGCTCTGCAGCAGGAAGACCAGGACATAGATCTGCCACGCCTGGTCCACCATCGGCAGCATCAGTGCGATACCGGCACGGATCAGGTCCGCCCCGACCAGCACCGCCTTTTTCGGCAGCCGCTCCACCAGTGCCGCCATCAAAGGGGCCACGAAGACATAGGCGAGCATCTTGATCGTCAGTGCCGTCCCCAGAACGGCACCGGCCTGACCGCCGGCCAGATCAAAGGCCAGCAGGCCCAGAGCCACCGTCAGAAGCCCGGTGCCCAGCAGGGCCACAATCTGGGCCGAAAACAGCTTCCGGTAGGCCGGAACGGCCAGAACTTCAATCAAAGCGACTCCTCGAAACTATGACAGATACTTCAATACGTGCTTACATGCGCACTTATAAGATTAGTAGATGCCGCCCCTGTTCGGAAACGGCGCCCGATCTACACTCCGCTTCAGTCCGCGCACCAGAACCCGACGCCGTTGGCTACTGCAGCGCTTGGAGCTCTGGCGCCGCAAAAGGGCGGGAGGGTGAATCATCCATGCCGGTAGTGCCTGCACGCCGGGGTGCTAGGGTTTTTTCATCCACACGGGTGCCCTTGCAGGGGCTGAGATCGGGCTGATGCAGTCCGCGACCGTTGAACCTGTCCGGGTAATGCCGGCGAAGGAAGTAGGAAAACCACTGATGAGCTCAATGAATTCGCATTCGCTCGCGTACGCCCGCGACCCGGAACACGGCATTAGCGTCCCTGTCACCGAGATCGCCTTGGAGGACTCTCCGAACGGGGTGAAGAATCCACCGTTCACGGCGTACCGGACGGCCGGCCCTGGTAGCGATCCGGTGATCGGTCTGGAGCCGTCCCGGTCCGGATGGATAGAGTCCCGGGGCGACACCGAGCCCTACGGCGGCCGGGAACGCAACCTGCTCGACGACGGAAAGTCCGCCGTGCGCCGGGGCGCCGCGTCCGCTGAATGGAAGGGCACGCAGCCGGTGCCCCGCCGCGCCCTCGAGGGTAAGACCGTCACCCAGATGCACTACGCCCGCCAGGGCACCATCACCCCCGAGATGCGGTTCGTGGCAGTGCGGGAAAACTGCGACGTCGATCTGGTCCGCAGCGAAGTCGCCGCCGGCCGGGCCATCATCCCGAACAACATCAACCACCCCGAATCCGAGCCCATGATCATCGGCAAGGCCTTCCTGGTCAAAATCAATGCCAATATCGGCAACTCCGCCGTGACAAGCTCCATTGCCGAGGAAGTGGACAAACTGCAGTGGGCGGCCCAGTGGGGCGCCGACACGGTCATGGACCTTTCCACGGGGGATGACATCCACACCACCCGCGAGTGGATCATCCGCAACTCCCCCGTCCCCATCGGCACGGTCCCGATCTACCAGGCGCTGGAGAAGGTCAACGGTGAGGCCAATGACCTGACCTGGGAGATCTACCGGGACACGGTGATCGAACAGTGCGAGCAGGGCGTGGACTACATGACCGTCCACGCCGGCGTGCTGCTCCGCTATGTGCCCCTGACGGCGAACAGGGTCACCGGCATCGTATCCCGCGGCGGGTCCATCATGGCCGGCTGGTGCCTGGCCCACCACCGGGAGAACTTCCTCTACACCCACTTCGACGAGCTCTGCGAAATCTTCGCCAAGTACGACGTCGCCTTCTCCCTCGGCGACGGACTGCGGCCCGGCGCGACCGCGGATGCCAATGACGCCGCACAGTTCGCTGAACTGGACACCCTCGCCGAACTCACCAAGCGGGCATGGCAGTACGACGTGCAAGTCATGGTCGAAGGCCCCGGGCACATCCCCTTCCACCTCGTCCGCGAAAACGTCGAACGCCAGCAGGAACTCTGCGACGGCGCACCCTTCTACACCCTCGGCCCGCTGGTGACCGATATTGCCCCGGGCTATGACCACATCACCTCAGCCATCGGCGCCACCGAGATCGCCCGCTACGGCACCGCGATGCTCTGCTACGTCACTCCCAAGGAACACCTCGGGCTGCCGAACAAGGACGACGTTAAGACCGGTGTCATCACCTACAAGATCGCCGCCCACGCGGCAGACCTCGCCAAAGGCCACCCCGGAGCCCACGAACGCGACGACGCCCTGTCCAAGGCACGCTTCGAATTCCGCTGGCGGGACCAGTTCGCCCTCTCCCTGGATCCAGCCACAGCCGAATCCTTCCACGACGAGACCCTGCCCGCGGAGCCGGCCAAGACCGCGCACTTCTGCTCCATGTGCGGACCCAAGTTCTGCTCCATGCGGCTCTCCCAGGACATCCGCGACCAGTTCGGAGGCATGTCCGAACAGGAAGCCATCGCAGGAATGAACGCCAAATCCACCGAATTCCGCGAATCCGGCGGCAAGGTCTACCTCCCCGAACCCGTCCTGCCCAGAAGCTAGGACCATGTCGGGGCAGCGCTGGTCCCCCGGGCCCGGTCCTGCCCCGGCCCCGGACTAAGAAACCTGTTCGAAAAAGCCAGTGGGGTCGCCGCGGGCTTATCCGCACGCGGTCTCCTGGCGCCGACAGAAATGCTGGCTGACTCCGTTTAGCCGACAGGGTCGGTGGTGTTTACTTGAAGCCTGCGGTCTTCCGGGTACCGTCCACCTGCGTGAGGGTGAACTTGCAGGTAGCGCGGTTGTTCTCTGGCACCGGGCCGGTCTTGATCTGGGCGTTCATCGTCCATGACACGTCATAGCTGAGACCCAGCAGGGAGTATCCCTGGTTAGTGCCGCCTTCGATCTTTGTAAGCGTGATGGATCGGGAGCCAATCGAGGGCCGCCTGAGCTGTACGCCACCTCGTAGTTACCCGCCCTTGCGGTCCCTCGGTCGACGAGCATGACGCTCTCTGGTCTTTCTTGAGAAAGTCCATTGTTTCCTGCTGGCTCACCGGGAGGACGTTGCCGCTGTGCTGCGACCACCATTCGTCTACGGCCGCTGGGTTCATCCAATTGTTGTTGAGGGTGGAATCGAGGAACTCTTCGGCGACGAAGGTCCCGGCTACTTCCTGGGCGGCGGTGATCTGCGCCTCGTTGAACAGGTTGCTGGCGGAGGCTTGGACGATTGCCGGGTTGTACTTCAGGGCCTTGTCGTCGTCGGCGATGGTGGTCTCCGTACAAGCGACTTCCAGAACAGTCACTTATCCCTTGAAGGGCGTTATGGAGCCGCCGCCAGGGAATTGTTCGATCAGTTCCGCGGCGACGTCACGCAGTTTGCGGCTGCGGTGGCTGGAGACCTTATTGAGTATTGCCATCGCTTCGGCCTGCGAACACCGGTTTTGCGCCATAATGACCCAGCAGGCGAGGCTGATGGTGGTCCTGCTTTGCATCGCCGTTTCCAGGTCCACAGCACGGTCCGTGGCGGCGCCAATGCGTACTGAAAGATGGAGAGCGTTGTGCGCCGCAGCCGCAAACCCTACGGCCTTTCGTAGACGGTCGGCGTGAAAGCGCCAGCCTTCGACGCGAAGAAGTTAGTGCGGCACTGGCCTCACCACTGATTTCCAAGGGCACGCCCAACGCGCTACGGACATTCATCTCAACGAACTTCCGGTTCAACTCGGGCCACCGAACATCCGAAGCGATGTCCCCAATCACCACAGGGGACATCACTTTGAGCGCAGAAATGCAGGGCCCCGCGCCAACATCGTGCTCTATCTGGTCCAGCTGCAGAGCACGTTTACTGCTTCCTGCGGCGGTAGCGGACTATCGCCTTACCTTGACCGTGACCGCGCACTCGATGTCATCTCCGGCAACTTCTGAACAGCTGCCGCTGCGAGCGTCGACAGCCCCGAGAGAAACTCAGTTACATTTCCGGCCCCCACCAGAAGTGACTGAAGCTGGCGTACAGGATCATCTTCCGGGGCATGTGGCATCGGCCCATCGTACGCTCGAACTCTTCCCTGATCCGCACGCTCATGCGCACTGGCAGGCGACTTCTGGCACCGGGTGCAAGCAGTTCCTGAAACGGTAGAACCGTGATGGGCGTGGCACGTCTATTTCCGCCGCGCTCATCCGCCTTCCTTGGATGATCATGGGACATTACTACCCGGTGAGGTATGTGGTCAGACAGCGGTTAGCCTGAGGCGACTGCCTCCAGCGCCCACCCGAGGATTGCGTTGTCGAAGTCCTCAAGGACAAGGGCCTCATGGATATACGCATCGAACTCCCAGAGCCCAACGCTGCCGCCCTGGCCCCAATAATGAAGCCAAAGCACCGGGAGGGAAAGTTCGCCAGAGTCGACCCAGCGTTTGGCTTGTTGGCGCGCGTCGTGGTCATTCACACGTGGCCCTCCGGGTGACGGACTGGCCGGCCTGCGGTGCTGGCGATGGCCTCGTGCGTTTTATCAGCATGCTTACTATATTCCCACGTGGTTCCCCCTTGCCACAAGGTCGGCAACCGCGAAGGGCGACATGTCTCGTTCGTTATTGAACGGTTGTTTGTAGAGTGCCCTGAAGACTGCCTCTCGGTTGCCGTGACTCGGGACCGGGCAATGCTTCCCAGTGGCCCTCACAACGCCGAGTCCAGCAGGTTTGCTAAAACGTTGAAGGCTTTGATCAACTGGAGGTCAGTGACAGCTCCATAGCCTATGACCAAGCCGTTCATGGGGGTGCGTTCGGTGTAGTAACCAGCCAGGGGTATCACCCGGACGCCCTGTTTCAGCGCGGCACCGGCCAGGTCTGCGGCGTCGGGTTTTTCAAACCTGATGACCGCATGCAGCCCTCCATCGAGAGCCGAGAGCTCCAGATCCCCGCGTGACCCCAGACGGTCTATGAGCAGGGCGCGGCGGTGTGAGTACTCCCGCCTGGCACGGGTGATGTGTCGGGAAAGCCCGCCTCCTTGGATGTAGTGGGCAAGAGCTGACTGCAGTACTCCTGCTACCGGGGTGTCCAGAGCTTCACGTACTGCTTTGAGCCGCTGTCCGGCAGCACCCCGTACCACCAGGTATCCGCAGCGCAACCACGGGCTCAGGTTTTTGGAAAAGGTCCCTAGAAGCACCACATCAGCATTCGTAGGCAGCGAAGCGACGGCAGGAAGTGGCATCCTGTTGTGACGAAATTCGCTGTCGTAGTCATCTTCCAGGACGAGAACCCCGTGTTGATCGGCCCATGTCAGCAGGCCCAGCCGTTCCTGGACGGCCATTCTGCCTCCCAGCGGGTATTGGTGGCTGGGCGTTATGAGGACTGCCTCAGGTATCTCCCTGAGATTGGCCAGCTGTGAACTTCGCAGGCCGTTTTCATCCACTGGGACGCTGAGCAGCCGCGCACCGGCGGCTCTCATGACTCGACGGGCTGTTGGGTAGCCGGGATCCTCAATCAGGATGCGCGGATGATCCCGCTGGCTTCGGAGCATGGCAACGATCAGGTGCAGCGCATCGCTGGTGCCGCCGGTGATGATGATGTCCTCGGGTTCCGCGGAGAGTCCCCGGGACACTGCCAGGTGTTGTGCGACCGCTTCCCTCAGCGCCAACGTCCCGAGGGCCGGTGGCAGATGCGTTGTTCCCTGCTCCGCAAGGGCCTTTTTCCACGCATGGCGCCATTCCCTGTGCATGAAAGGGGACGCGGAAGGCCGGCCCGGGGTTAGATCAATCAAGTCATTGCGGGCCGGGCTGCTCCTTGGCTGCCTCTCGCTCAAAGGCCGGCTCTGAATATCAGGGCGCACCGCCACCCTGGTCCCGCCTGCTCCGCTGCTTTCAAGGAACCCCTCGCCGGACAATTGCTCGAATGCCCGGACCACCACTCCCCGTGAAACACCCAGTTCAGAGGCCAACCTTCGGGTTGCGGGAAGGGTGTGTTCGGGCTGAAGGAGTCCACTGAGGATGGCGCTGCGTAGTTGGCTGGCCATTTGGGCCGCCAGAGAGACAGGGCTTTGCCTGTCGAGTTCGATTGGTATTTCGGCTTCACCCATTGGACCTCCCGGGTTGGTTTTTCTTGGACCTAGTGTAGGACCAAAGGGTTTGGGAGCATGAAACGCATAATGATCTCCACGCTGCGTTCCGCCCGGCCTCCGCAGCCACAAGAAAGCAGGATTCCGTGTTCAACGGCCTTTGCGCATTCCCCCTTACGCCCATGAACGGGGAAACTGTCGACCTGGACGCCCTTGCCAGGCTGGTGTCCCGCGCTGCCCAGGCCGGCGTGGATTCCCTGGGTGTTCTTGGCTCGACGGGAAACTACGCCTACCTCTCCCGCGACGAACGTCACGCTGTCCTTGAGACGTCAGTCAACGCCGCTGCCGGTGTTCCGGTTCTCGCCGGCGTAGGGGCAGTGCGCACACGGGACGTGCTGGTGCTGGCCGAGGACGCGCAAGCTGCCGGCGCGTCGGCGTTGCTTCTGGCTCCCGTCTCCTACCAGCGACTGACCGAGGCGGAAGTATTTGGCTTGTACGAAGACGTTGCCGCCGAATCGACACTTCCCATCGTCGTCTATGACAACCCCGGCACCACCGGCTTCACCTTCACTGATGACCTGCACGCCCGCATCGCCCGGATTCCAGGAGTAGCGTCCATCAAGATCCCGCCACCACCGGCGCGGGAAGTTGCCGCCCGGCTGGGGAAGCTCCGCTCAGGACTGCCACAGGGAACAACAGTAGGTATCAGCGGGGACTGGGTCGCAGCTGAAGCGCTGCTTGCCGGCTGCGACCTTTGGTACTCGGTCATCGCAGGGGTGCTCCCCCAGCAGGCCAGGACCATGGTGGATCACGCAGTCGCCGGCCGGAGCGATCAGGCATCTGAAGCGTCCGCGAAGCTCGAACCCTTGTGGTCTCTCTTCCGAACCTATGGCAGCCTCCGCGTCACTGCAGCGCTGGCCGAAGACTTTGGACTCGTCTCGTCAGCGCCGCTGCCCCTGCCGCTGCGGGGACTGGACAGCGAAGGACGGGACAAGGTAGCCGACGCCATCCGCCTTATTGGGCTGGAGGTATAGACGATGACGGTTCCTTCAGGGAGGACGCCGTGAGTCTTCCCCGCAGCGAAGTCCAGACGGGACGGGATCCGGGAAGGCCACCCGCTCCCGGAGGTCTTGCCCGGTACGTCTTTGCAGCCACCCTGGCCCGCAGCGCGGACGGCGGTGCCGTCGTCGCTATCGTCCTGCTCGTGACCACCAGCGGAGCCCCCGGCTGGCTGGCCGGAATTCTCGGCGCCTGCATCACGGCACCGCACCTCTTTGGTCCCCTCATTGCCAGACGTCTGGACACGGCCCGCGACGGCCGGACAGTGATCGCCTGGGCCTGCATGGCACACGGGCTCACACTGGCAGCTGCTGTTCTGCTGTATCCGGTCACGTGGCCGATTGTCCCCGGCCTGCTGCTCATAGCGTCCGGGCTGGTCGGCCCCCTGCTGACGGGCGGCATCAGCAGCCGCCTGGCCGCGATCGCGGGCAGTGACAGAACCAGCCAACGGCGCGCCCAAGGATGGGACGTTGCCACCTACGGCATCGGCGGCACCATTGGGCCTTCCCTGATAGCAGCTGTCTCGGCGTGGGCGGATCCTGCCGTGGCGGCGTTGCTCCTCGCAAGCTCAACGTTTATCGCAGCCGCAGCAGTCAGGCTTTTGCCCTACTCGCCCCCTGCAACTGTCCCCTCGGAAGTTCCCCGCCCCGGGCGGACGCTGTTAATGATGGTCTCAAGCGGCCCCTTGCGGCGCACGCTCTACCTGACTGTCGTCATCGCCTTGTCGGTCGCGGCACTGCCCATCACCGCGGTCGCCTCCACAGGGGAACTCCGGGTTGAACCGGCCGCCGCGGGAATCCTCACAGCGGCATACGGTCTCGGCGGCCTTCTAGGATCCGCAGGGGTGATGATCCGGCCCATGCGAACTGATGCGGACCCGTTGATGACCTGGCTGGGTGCCGCCGTCGGGCTCGCCTTGTGCGGGGCCGCTTTCGCTGGGACCTTCCCCATAGCCGCCGCGGCATACTGCTTCGCCGGAGTACTCAATTCCTATTTCTTCGCAGCAACCTTGGCGGCCCGCAGCGAGTACGCACCAGCTGCGGCGCGCGGTCAGGTTTTTGTTTGGATCGGCGCCTTAAAGATCACCGCCGGATCAGCCGGCACCGCCCTGGCAGGGGCCATCATCGCACCCGCAATCCACCTTCCCCTGCTCCTGGCATCCGGGCTCATCGCCGTGGCCGTATTCGTATCGGTCCTTGACCGCCATCGCGAACGGAACCGAACCCCGACTCCTGCCTGATGGGCTACACATGATGGCTGCACTTCCCTTGAGGTCTCAACGACAATGCCGTTGCTACTCACCAGCCGTCTCGGCACCTATCGGTCAATAGCTGTCACACGAGAAGAAAGACACAAAGACATGAAGCGACAACCCGATAAACACCTCCCGGCATCGGTGCATGAATCCACGTAGGCCGTCCACGGAGGTAACAACATTGATCAGGGAACCGGCGCGCTGCGCACTCCCCTGATCATGGCGAATTCGTACCTGTTGCCAGAAGATCCCTCCACGATGAACTGGTCCAACGCCGAAGGCCTCGTTTACACGAGGAACTCAGGCGCAAACCAGCAGGCGCTGGAGACAAAACTGGCAGCACTCGAAGGCGGTGAAGCAGCGGCTGTTTTCGCGACCGGCGTCGCGGCCCTGCACGGGATGTTCTTCACACTGCTCAACTCCGGCGACCATATCGTCGTATCCGACGTCACCTATGAAGCAGTCTGGCGCCTATTCAGCGAGCTGCTGCCGCAGAAATACGGAATTGAAGCGACTTTCGTCGACGTCGCCGATCTCGATGCCGTCCGCGCCGCCATCCGAGCCAACACGCGCCTCGTGCACGCGGAAACCATCGCAAACCCCACTACCAAGGTCACCGATATAGCCAGCCTGGCAAAGATTGCCCACGATGCAGGAGCATTGCTCAGCATTGATGGGACATTCACGCCACCGCCGTTCTACCGTCCCATCGAAGACGGCGCAGACCTCGTCATTCACTCACTCACGAAGTACATCAACGGCCACGGCGATGCCATGGGCGGTATTGTCATCGGCCGCCGGGAACATGTCCATCGCATCAGGCTTGACTCGATCGTCCCTGTCGGAGGCGTCATCTCTCCGTTCAACGCCTGGATGATCATGCGCGGCTCCGTTACCCTACCGCTTCGGTTGAAGCAGCACTTTGAGAGTGCCGAGAAGGTAGCAGCTGCCCTCGAATCAGATCCGCGAGTTGCCTACGTAAACTACCCCGGCCTCGCTTCGCACCCCCAACACGAACTGGCACGCAAGCAATTCGGAGGCCGCGGATACGGCGCCATGCTCGCCTTCGCGGTGGAAGGCGACTCTGATGCCCAGAACCACTTCGTGAACAACCTGCGCGTGATCACTTCGGCCGTGTCGCTGGGCCACGACGAAACCCTCATCGTTCACGCCGGCCCAGAGAGTCGCGGAGGCAGCGAAACCTACCCGGAGCCATTCCTCAAGTACGGCCACCTGCGCCTGTCAATCGGTCTGGAAGATCCAGAAGACCTCATCGACGACATCACCAACGCGCTCGACGAAACATTCTCAACGCAATAGCCCTGACGGCACAGACCATCGTGGTGACACCGTGGATTTTGCGTAATGGGCCCGTCAAACAGCGGTCCACCGAAACCAGTCGGACTTCTACGCTCAGAGCCGGCACACAAGCGGGTGCCGGCTCTTGCTCCCTGTTCCCGGATGTTCTCGATGATGCCCAGGACGTGGCGGGTGCCGCACCCCAGGCGGTCGAGTTTCTACACGGTGAGCAAGTCACCGGTCTCTACCGGGTCCAGAGCTTTGGAGAGCTGAGGGCGTTCCACCGTGGATCCGCTGACTCCGTTGTCTGCAAAAGGGCTGCGCAGGCGGCGTGGAGGGCCGTGAGCTCCTGGCACCCCTTGGAAAAAACGACCCGACCGTCTCAGTAATGGATCGTATTTGAGATGCCTGGGGAGACGACCGCACTCCACTGCTGACTGGGCTTCAACGCTGCAGTCATGTCAACCTGATTCAGAACCACCACGACGTTGCTGACCTATTTGGTCGTCGTAGCGAGGGAAGACCCATCCAAAAGGCAGCCTGCTGACGAATTAGCTAGAGTCGGCACAGTACGCCGATCCCATTTCATAGTTGGAGGCTCTTCATGACTGAAGTTACTGCCCATCACGGGCTGTTCAAGGACACGAACCTGCACGTCGACGACACGGGGGGCACGGGCCGGCCGGTCGTCCTCATTCATGGGTGGCCCCTGTCCGGTGAATCCTTCACAGCCCAGGTGCCTGCCCTGCAGGCTGCCGGCTACAGGGTCATCACTTATGACCGGCGGGGCTTCGGACGTAGCGACAAGCCCCACGCCGGGTACACCTACGACACCCTCACCGAAGACCTGCGTGCCCTCCTCGAGGCACTCGAGCTCACCGACACGACCCTCGTCGGATTCTCCATGGGCGGCGGTGAAGTGGCCCGCTACTTCACTAAGTACGGTACCGACCGGGTGCGCAGCGTCGTTTTCGCCGCCGCCGTCCCCCCGTACATGATGCAAGGCCAGGACAACCCGGACGGGCCACTCACCAAGGACGCAGCAGCCGAGCTGACTGCCGACCTAACGAAGGACGAAGACTCCTTCTACGACGAGTTCACCCGGCAATTCTTCTCCGTCAACGGGGAGCTTAAAGTCACCGAGCAGCAGCGTCAGGAAGCCCTTCAGCTCTGCAAGCAGGCTGACAAAAAGGCGGCACTGGCCTGTTTGGAAGCGTTCGGCACCACCGACTTCCGCGACGACCTGCCCAAGGTCACCGTCCCGGCCCTCATCCTGCACGGCGACGGCGACGGCACCGTGCCCTTCGAAGGATCCGGTGCCCGGACCCACGCAGCCCTGCCCGGGAGCGACCTGCACGTCCTCCAGGGCGCACCGCACGGCTGCAACGTGAGCCACCCCGATGAGTTCAACCAGGCACTGCTGACCTTTCTACAGAAATAGAGGCCCGGCGCTACAGCGGGACATCACTGCAGCGGGGCAGGGTGAGGCGGCCACAAGGTCCGCCTCACCCTCTTCTCGCTACTCACTTCCGGAGACCGGATCAATCTTCTACCCGGGCGACGCCGGAGGAGCATGTTGGGCTCTGGGGTGAGGCCAGGGCCTGCGCGACCTGCTGCGGTACCCCTGTTTCCATCACATCTGGGGCCCAAGGATCGTGCGCTTCAGGTGCACAGCAGCGCAGCACACACGGGAGCGTTGCCGCGTTTGGCGACCAGGTAGAGGGCCTGGATGCTTAGTTCCGTCACGCCGCCCTTCATCAAATCGCCCACACCGGGTGATATCTCAGATCCGCTGTGATGGCCTGCATCGGGGCCACCGCGATGCATGTCAGCGGCTCCGGCTTGCTGATGCAGGCGTGGGCAAGACGGCGCCCAGGCGTCGCTCTTCAAGACACCGGATACCGGGTCACCACTTGCGAGTCCACATCGGGCAGTCCGCAAGTGCGGGGGTGACGAATAGGGTCTGTGGGTAGTTTCCTGATAGGCGCGCCATTCCGGCCCGCGGAGGACACGTCCCTGGGAAAGGGAATGTCATGAGAACGATCAATCGCGTCTTGACCGTAGCAGCCACCTTGTTGTTGGTGGCCATTACTGGATGCGCCACCCAGGAGGGAGCGCCTTCCGCCCCGCCGCCCGCCAGCAGTTCCGCTGTCCCGTCAGCTGGTGGATCGGCCTCGGCCGGTGAGGCTGTCATCACGATCAGGGGCTTCGCGTATGAGGTTCCGGCGTCGGTGAAGCCGGGGGCGATGGTGACGGTGACGAACGCGGACAGCGCCCCGCACACCCTGACTGCGAAGGACAAGGGCGGTTTCGATGTTGAAGTCCCGGGCGGTGCAACGGTGAGCTTTAAGGCTCCGGACTCCCCGGGTGAGTATGGGATTATCTGCAGCTTTCATCCGCAGATGACGGGGACGCTGGTCGTGAAATGACCCACCAGGACCTAAAAGCGCAGGCACGGTCTTTATGGGTGCTGCGTGTCTGTACCGCTGCGGGCCTGGTGGTCAGTGCCGTGGTCCATGTCCAGCTTGCCCCGGGCTATCAGGAGGCCGCACCTGGCGGGCTCGGGCAAGGCACCCTGTTTCTGGTCCAGGCCGGAGCCGCTGTCGTAGCTGCGGTGTTTGTGCTGCTGAAAGGTTTACGGGCGGCTTTCGCGGCTGCCGCCGTGGTCGCGTTCTCGTCCCTGGCCGCGGTCATCCTGTACCGGTATGTCCAGGTTCCTGCACTCGGGCCGCTGCCCTCGATGTATGAACCCGTCTGGTATGCGGCCAAGACCATCACGGCGGTGGCCGAAGCGGCCGCCGGCGGCCTGGCGGTGGCCGGGTACGCCCTGCTGCACAAGACCCGGCCTGAACCCGGGCCTGCTGCCAGGGGCCGCCGCCGAAGGGCTTCAACGGCCTGACCCGGACTGGTGTACCGGCCCGGATAAGCGCCTCTGGTGCCTGCCCGCCAGTGGCCTGACCAAAATATGTGAACCCGACCACATCCGCACCCGTCCTTTCCCGGAGTGGTTCCGAAGTACCGGTGTCCCCTTCCCTGGGGTGCCAACATCACACGCGCGTGTATGAGGAGATCTATCCAATGAATAAGACACTCCGCTTTATGGCGGTCCCCACTCTGGCTTTGGCCGCAGTTGCCCTTTCCGGTTCCCCAGCGATGGCAGCGGATCAGTCCTACCAGTCCACCCTGGGTCAGCTCAACGGAAGCGCCGGCTCGGGCACCATCACTGTTGATGTCACGGGCAATCAGGCCCACGTTGTCCTGAAGGTCTCCGGCATGCCCGCGACCTTCATGGACGCCCCGTACCCGCACGTCCAGCACATCCATGGCGGAGCCCAGGGTGTCTGCCCGGCGCCCTCGGCCGATAAGGACGGCGACAAGGTCATCTCCACCACCGAAGGCGCCCCGTCCTACGGCGGAATCGTGACCACCCTGTCCACCAGCGGTGACACCAGCCCCGCAGCGGGCCTTGACCTCAAGGTCGGCGGCCAGGGCGCCGCCTACACCGTTGACCGCACGTTCGAACTGAACGCCGAAACCAAGGCAGCCCTTAAGGCCGGCACCGCTGTGGTTGTCGTCCACGGCCTTGACCCCGCCACCCTCAGCGCGGCAGGCCAGGCCGCCAAGAGCGACCTGGCCCCGACGCTCCCGCTGGCCGCCACCTCCCCCGCCCTGTGCGGGACCTTGAAGGCCGGACAGATGAGCATGCCCGTGGGCGGCGCTGACACTGGCGTCACCCAGGAAACCGGAACCGACACCGGCGCCCTCGCTGTCGGTGGCGGCCTGGCCCTGATCGCCCTCGCCGGCGGAGCCTACGTTGTCCGCCGCCGCACCGCCGGCGCAGCAGCTTAGGCACCGGCTGACCGGATCACTATTGTGATACTCATGAATTCCGGCCGCCGCGGGGGCCTCCGCGCCGCCACGGCGGCCGGGGTTCTGCTCCTGCTGACCCTGGCTGGCTGCAGTGCAGGAAACAACGGAACGCTGGACGTCGGCTCCCCACCCTTCGTTTCCGCCGCAACAACCCCCGCCGCACCCGGTCCCGCCGTACCGGCACCTCCCTCGTCGAGTGCAGCTGCTGGCCCTGCCGTAGCAGAGCCCGCGGTGCTGACCCGGTCCGCGCCGGTGATCCTGGAAATCCCGGCGATCGGCGTGCGGACCGACCTCCTGAAACTTGGACTCCGGGAGAACGGCTCCCTGGATGTACCGCCCACCGGAAGCGGAGCGCCCGCCAGCTGGTACGACGGCTCCCCCACGCCCGGGGAACGCGGCCCCTCCGTCATGCTGGGCCACGTCAACGCACTCGGCGGCGCCACCGGAATTTTCGCTGACCTCCGCAAACTCACACCCGGCACTGAGATCAATGTCTCCCGAACCGACGGCAGCATCGCCGTGTTCACCGTTGACCGCGGCGCCCAGTACAGCAAAAACAACTTTCCAACCCTCGAGGTCTACGGCAACACCCCGGGAGCTGAGCTCCGGCTCATCACGTGCGACGGCTACGACCCCGCCACCGGGCTCTTCGATGACAACTACGTCATCTACGCCAAACTCAAAACCTGACAACGGCCGCTGACCCGGAAGTGCGGCGGCGGCCAGGATGGAAGAGCTGTGAAATACGGCAAGCCACTAGTGGCCTCCTTGGCCCTGTCCGCACTGCTGCTCTCCGGCTGCGCCACGTCCGTGTCCGTGCCATCGAACGCCCAGGCGAGCTCACCCGCAGCTTCATCTGAAGCCGGTCACACCGGCAGCCACGGCAGCGGGCATCACAGTCAGGCACCGGCATCGGCATCGGCGCCGCCGGGTGCGACGGCGGACGGTCCCAGCGCCGCTGCCCTGATGGTATGCGGGGACCAGCCAATGGACAGGCTCACATCCATCCTGGACCTGAACTCAGACCCGCACACCGTCAACGACTGGGCCGACAATACCTTCACCTGCACCTACCACCTGGCCGAAGGAGCACTGGAAATCTCCGTCCAAGAAGCGAAGGACCAGGCCTCCGCACTGACATACTTCGACGCCATGCAGGCCCTCGCGCAAGACGCCAAACCCATCGAAGGCCTCGCGAACCTGGGCTTCCCTGCCTACGAAACCGCCGACGGTTCAGCCGTGTTCCAAAAAGACAACTTCGTCCTGCACGTGGACGCCACCGACCTGCCGGCGGCCCTGGGACCGGACAACATCAGCAGGAACGCCCTGGCCTACCAGCTCTCCACCACCATCCTCGCCTGCTGGATCGAACACCCCTGACCCACATGCTCAGCACGCCACTCAACACACCTCAAACAACCGAGCGACGCAGATTCTCAAGGACCTGGAGCGGCTGCATTCCCATCAGGTCTTCCCGTGGTTGGCGGCCTGGCAGCTCGCAAGGGCATGCGCACGGGAAGCAATGGGCCGAGCTCGCCTTCAATGACCTGGACGTGGTTACTTCCGGAGCAGGGACGAACCTGAGATCCTTCAAGCAGGCCTCCTGAATGAGGGACCAAAACAACCGGGCCGGCTGCGTTCCGTCCCACAGAGAAGTCCTGGGGAGGGACTCACGTGCATCCTCTGACCCTGATTTATATCGTTCTCATTCCGGCAGTTCTCTTGATGGCTTTTGTCTGCGGCATGCTTGCCCATCTCGCTCGCTCTGAACGACGGGCAGGGCTGAGAGCTCCACGTAAAAGTGCGGATGCTAACGGGCGGAAGCATGGGACCGGAACCCCGGGAAGACTAGAAGTGCGGCGCCGGCGGACGCCGCGGCGGGTCCCCATGCACCGTCTAATCAGATAGCCACTATCCATGAACCAGCTCCACGGAGGAACCAAGCTGCCATATACCTCCGTTCCTTCCCACCCGGCACGCTCAGCCATGTGTGTCCTCGCCGGTCACGCACCACACCCCGCTGCTGACCTATCTAGGACCCAAGCCACCGAAGCCGACCGGGTAAGCGGATCCACTCCGACAGGCATGTCTCGCAAGCGGTGTATTGCAAGACTGATCGCCGAGACACTCCAAGGCCTCGACTGTGGATCACAGAAGTATCTGGCTTGCCTTGCACACACTCGGCCCTCTCGTCGTCGGGTTGCCGGGGACTTCTCCCTGCGTCGCCTATACGCCTATACGCCTATACAAGCCTTCTCCACTAACCACTAGACTGCGGTTCCCATACCTGAGCTAAATCCTCACGGGGTGTGTCCTGGCGTACTGCAGTGGCATGAACTGTGTGGCGTTGAAGGTCATGGATGAACACAGTGAGCGCGGGCGCGTTGCGGGCGTCTTCGGCGAGGCCGACAAGGTGGGAGGCGATGACGGCCAGTTTCTTGTTGGTGTGGTTGCTATGAACACAGAGCAAAGCGAAAGCTGCATCGGCACCGATGCTGAGCCGTCCCATAAGAATGCCCCGGGCTCTTTCGATGACGGCGCGGGCGCGGACGGCTCCAGCGACGGCATCCCTGGCGGCCCGTTCGGTTTCGGCGTTGACGGTTGAGGTCAAGTCGACCATGATTCCCGTGATGGAGACGAGCCTGCCGTTCGCGTCGAGGACGGACTCCCCGGTAGTCAGTACCCTGTGTTCGCGCTGGTGGGAGTCAATCAGGCGGTGGTAGCTGGAGAAGTACCCCCCGACCTCGGCCAGGCCGGCGTGCAAGTCCAACAATTTCGCCCTGTCGCCGGGGTGCTTATGGGCCAGGACCAGCTCAACGGTGGGCACGACCTCTCCACGCTGGTATCCGTGGATCCGGTAGAGCGCATCGGACCACACCATCACCCCGGTCACAGCATCGATGAGAAACGCCCCCGCGGTGCAATCACTGGCCTCCAGCGCGCTGGAGTACGTGAACATGCTGTCCAAAGGACTCATACCGTTCGCACCAAACCTTCGTGGGAATCCCCCGGAAGAGGGCAAAGATCGGTGACCAAACCCATTCCGGCGCACTCACGGACGACACGGATACCCTCCACAGCCGACACTTTGTCCGGGAACGGGCCCGATACCGCCACAACCGCCCCGTCAGGATCCATCAGCCTAAACCCGAACGACAGGTTCCCGTCGTGAAAAAGCTCGAACGCTCCGGTCATAGTTACCCCTCTGCACGCCCGGCGGAAAACCCGGGGCGACCTCATCAACATCCAAAACGCAGCGCTGCGTCCCGGCTGGCCCGGTAACGGGAGAGGGCGTACCCCCTGTGACCCCAGCCACACCCACCCCTAACAGTAGGGACGAGGCCGCGTACGGGCGAGTAAGCGACAGGCTCGGACGCACCCTCTTCTCGCCAGTTACACCTTCCCGCTGGTCGCACATAGCTGATGACCCGAAAGCTGCTGCAGCAGAATTTAGCGAACCGGGCGCGGAAACGGCCGGCCGATACCAACCGGAGGGGCTTCATTGACGAGGACGCCTTCTGCCCGCCGCGCTCGGGCGAGTCCCCCGGCCACGGGCCATAGGCCCGCTTTCGAACTCTGAGCCTGTTCCCGGTTCCGAAGACTGCGGTAGCCTCTGACCCTAGTAGATCGAGCAACGGGACCTCCTCACCCCCGGAAACCACCGTTAGTTCATGACCGGGAGTATTCCGTGGACAGTTCAAAGGCAGGCTTCGTGGAAGACTTAACCGATTCAAGCACCCTCCCTCTGCCTGTCGCACCGGTTAATCCGGTCCTGGACAAAGATCCGCGGCTTGCCTCTGTGCGCGCCCCTGAGGTGACCGCGGACATGTCGGAGGTTCGCGAGCGGCTGCTGGCCGCGGCGGTGATCAGCAGCGGCGAGGTCGAGGCCGCGGAATGGGCACTTGACCAGGCGAAAGCGGCGTGTGACCTGCAGATCACTGCCGCCCTGGCCTCGGGCGTTCCTGTTGAGGAGGTCGCGGCGGCGACCGGACTAACGGTGCGAGCCGTGTCCGCGTTCGCGCAGGAACAGGACCAGGTACACCCGGACGTCTGATCCGGATCCCCGTCTCAGCCGTCGGGAACTCCGCGGGACAAGAAATAAGACTTGCAGGACAAGCATGCCGTGCCGGCGCAGCAATCCGCCGACGGCGGCTACCGGAAACCATCGGCCGCTTCTAGCCCGGGAGCATCAGCCGGAAACCACAGGGACACTCCAGAACCCGGATTTCGAGGTACACGCTCAAGGTCCCGGACTCTTCGTCGCCGGCGGCAGGGCTGTCCAGCCGGATCCCTCCCGCCGCGGTTTGTTCCATCGACTGCCCGCAATGGATGTACTCACCGCTGAAGATGATGACATCGTCTCGTCCTGCAGCGAGGTTCGCGATGCCGGCGAACTGGCTGACATCGGCTACGTGGTCATAGGACAGGCCGCACGCGGTGCAGGTATAGGACACCTGCAGTGCACCCTCTGATACCGGCCATAAAGGCACGACGGAACTGATGAACAACTGACGGTACGTGCCGCAATGGAGGCACCACAGTGGGTGCTCCCGGGGATCCGGGCCGAGAGGTCGACGACGTCCTGGTTTTTTCGACATGTCTATGCCGCCGGACGGCCTGCACGGAGGAAGCCGGCCAACGCCAGGCCTCTCATCCGACGATAGGCCTCTAGCACGCCGACCCCACGGGTCCGTGCAGTTCCTGTCAAAACCGGGGGCTGTTGTTTCATCGAGAAATTGTTCGGGTGCGAGGCGGCCATCAGGGGCAACCTTCCGCCAGCTGCAGTGGGTGCCGCCGTTCGGCTACAGCGGCGCATCTTGACGGTCCTGCAAGCGACCGGCAAGGCTGGCTCCGATCTACACGCGATCGGGCTCACCTCGAATTTACCTACGGCACCCACCCGTGTCGAGAGAATCTGGCAGTCCGCCCTCATCGTTCCCAGACCCGGAACCACTTCTCTGGGATCGGTTCCCCGCATCCGCTGCGGTAATTACGGTGCGGGCGCATCATGAAGGGCACATTCAAGCAGGAGAAGGTCGAACGGACTCAGTAGCTCTATCCCGTAGATGAAGGCCTCCAGCTCCAAGAGCCCGGCGGTACCGCCAACGCTGAAATACAACAGCCAAATCTCTTCCAGAGACAGCTCCCGTGATCATTGCTGCGACGTTCGGACTGTTCGGTAGACGCTTCAAGACAAAATGTGCCCAGCAAACCCAACAGATTCGCTGGGACCGAGAGAAGTTCAGCATGAACACCGCGTACAGCATGTGACCATCGGAAGAAGCCGATTGTGGTCGCCTCCCCAGGGCATCTCAAATACGACCGATATCTTTAGTCCTCTGGCTGCAGCTGCGCTGCCCAACTCGCCGACCGCCATTTGAGAGTCCTGACGGGTGCGGTCTTTGGTCCCTGTTGTCCCGCGCCCTGATGGAGGATCATTATCTCCCGTGACTTCCGCCAGGGACGGCCGCACGGCGCGGACCGGGAAGATACTGATCCAAGGAGTAGCTGCATGACCACATCGGTAACAGATCCCTGCACGGAACGGCTTTCACCGGCACCGGTGCGGGTCTTTATCCTCGATGACCATGAGCTCGTCCGACAGGGCCTCACGGACCTGCTCGAGCACGCGGGCTTCGACGTCGTGGGCGCAAGCGGATCCGCGGTCGAGGCAACCCGCCGTATCCCGGCGCTCAAGCCCGACGTCGTGGTCCTGGACGGACGGTTGCCCGATGGCACGGGCATTGAGGTCTGCCGGGACGTCCGCTCCATTGACCCCGACCTCAAATGCCTGATCCTGACCAGTTATGACGACGACCACGCACTCCGCGGAGCCGTTCTGGCCGGCGCGTCGGGCTATCTTCTCAAGCAGATCGGCAACAACGACCTCGTCGAGGAAATCCGGCGTGCCGCCGCCGGCGAGAAACTTTTTGCCCCCGGGGTCGTAGAACGCATGCTTGAAGCGATTCCCGAGGCACCGGCCGATCCGCGGCTGGGGGTTCTGACCGCGAAGGAGAAGAAGGTCCTCAGCCTGGTCGCCCGGGGCATGACGAACCGGCAGATCAGCGAGGAGATGTTCCTGGCCGAGAAGACCGTGAAAAATTACGTGTCTTCCCTGCTGGCCAAACTCGGCTTTGAACGGCGCACCCAGGCCGCGATATACGCCAACTCGACGGACACACCGCGCCCCGGAAGGTAGCGGGCACACCGAAGGAGGCCTTCGACCGGGGGTCCGCCGCACAGCGCTTCACTGACTCAGCCGGTTGTCGGTACCGTCCAGCTCACCCGGGTACCGTTACCCGGGGAACTGTCGATGACGCAATTTCCGCCCAGTTTCTCGGCCCGGTGCCTGATGTTTGCCAGGCCGCTGAGCCGGGCGGGTTTTCCGAATCCGCAGCCGTTGTCGGTAATCAGCAGTTCCACGGCGCCCTCGCGTGCCGTCAGCGAGATGCTGATTTGATCGGCCCCGGAATGTCTGACTGCGTTACTCAGAGCCTCGGCAAGCACGGCCAACAGCTGATTGGCCACGGCCTCGGGCACGGCGTCATCGACCGGCCCGGTCAGCTGCAGATCAGGCGAGACGACTACTCCCCTGGCCGCTTCCTGCACCGTACGCAGCACGTGATCAGTCAGGCGTTCCGTGCCCGTACGGGCGGAATGAAGCGAATAAATCGTGTTCCGAAGATCCCGGATCGTCCCGTCGAGTTCTTGGGTCACGCCTGTGATCCGTTCGTGGGCGGCCGGATCCGCAGTGTAGCGGCGCAGGGTCTGCAGGCTCAGACCTGCGGCGAAAAGGCGCTGGATCACCAGGTCGTGGAGGTCCCGTGCGATCCGGTCCCTGTCAGTGGAGAGCACTTGCTCTTCCCGGAGCCGGTTGGCCCGCACCAGGTCCAGTGCCAGGCCGACCTGCGCACCGAAAACGGTACCTGATCTCAGATCGGACTGTGTATAGCCGGCTGCGCCTTCGGCGCGGGCCAGGACAAGGATGCCGTGGCCGGCGCCCTTATGCCCGAGGGCGCTGACCAGGACAGGGCCCAGCTTCTCGGCAGCGTCGGGTCCGAAAACTTCCCTCGGATCGCGGGCCGTGGCAGACTCCCCTGTTTCCAGGACCGAGGACGCCAGCGCCGAGGAGGACAGGTCCTGGCCCGCAGGCAGTGACTGCGCACCGACCGAGGTCCCGCACCGGAGCGCACCATCGATCCCGGAGGAAGCGATCACAGCCAGCACCGAATCGGAGGTGAGCAGGGCACGTTCAGCAATGAGATCGAGGCTGTCCGGCGGCCTCGGGTGGGAGGCGGTGATCAGCCGCTCACTGATCTCCATTCCCGCCTCCAACCAGCGCTGGCGCCGTGCGCCGTCTTCAAACAAGCGGGCATTCTGGACCGCAACGCCAGCGGCCGCGGCCAGGGCGACCGCCAGGTCCTCGTCCTCCTCCGTGAAGTCCTGCCCATCGGATTTCTCCGTCAGATAAAGGTTTCCGAAGACCGCGCCGCGCACGCGGACCGGGACACCCAGGAACGACTTCATCGGTGGGTGCCCTGCCGGGAACCCGGCGGCCCCTGGGTGCTGGCCCAGGTCATGAAGACGCAGCGGTTTGGGTTCGCGGATCACATGTCCCAGGACCCCGTGTCCGGTTGGAAGATCACCGATAAGGTCAATGCCGTCCCGATCAATGCCGACCGTAATGAAATGGCTCAGCAGGCCGTCCTCGCCGATGACGCCGAGCGCCCCGTACCGGGCACCGAGCAGGTCACACCCCGACTGCACAACCCGGTCCAGCACGGCCTCAAGGCTAAGGTCCTCCGCGAGCGAGACAACCGCGGTCAGAAGGCCTTCCATGTGTTCCTGGGTTTGCATCAGCGCCTCGGCCCCGTTGGTGAACTCCCCGACCAGTTCATGCATCCGCCGGCTCCTGGACTCACGCCACATCCGTGCCCACCCGCCGAACGCCGCCAGCGATTCGGTGGGCGGGAACCGACACCGGACGAAGGAGCCTCGGCGGAGGCTGCGGGGCTGGTGGAGGGGTGTTCACGGGAATCTCCTAGGGTCTCCGGAATTTTTCCGGGCGGCCTGGAAGGCTCATTGTGGGTCAGCCCCAGGCTGATGCTGCTCCCAACCCTACGGGAAGGCCCAAAACGGGCACGGTTCTGAGGTGCCACCGGTTTCAGGCAGGCGCGCTCACTGCTACAAGCATGAATACGGGCACACATGTCCATCGCCGGGCACCCCCGCCCTGGTTAGCGACCGCCTACTGGCCTAGAAATAGGTTCCCCAAAAAGCCAGGCCGAAAACGGTCGGGGCTAGCGAGAGTTAGGACTGAAAAAGGGGGCATCGTCAATCTCGGGTTCTACTTTCGGGAAAACGCTCAGGATGTTTGGGGTCCCTGCCACGTTCTCGCCAGTACTCCTGCCGCTGCCACAGCGAGAACCACGTCACCAAGATGACAAATACCGTAGCTCCCAAGGCAAGGAAGGCAAGCTTCACCCAAACCCACGGCTCGGTTTCGATCGGCAGAAAATTCAGGGTGATCATGGCTAAGGCTAAGGCGCCGCCGTAGTAAGTGATGAGCTTGAGCCTTCGCTCAGCCTCATGCTTCGCACTGACGTGCAACTGGCCTGCCGACGGCTTTTTCGAGAATTGCGACGTCATGACTGAACTGAAGCACGAAAAGCAGGAGTTCGATAGGCCCGTCCGTGCACTCAGCTCCTTAAGGGTTCCTGAAACGGAACCACGGAAAGTTGCGGTGCGAGCCTACGGCACTGGTCGGGCTGGGAGTTTGGGGAGTGGACCGCAAACGAAGCGCCAGACACGCCGGCAGGGTTGCTCCTTTTGGTCCTCTTCCTTGGGAGGCTGCAGGACAACAAGAGTATTTCGAACACAGCCGTCGACGTCTGTGGAATGCTGCAAACCATGAACCTGATACTGGTGGTCATAGGCGTTGTAGTCGGAGTTAGTGCTGCCGCGTATGGGGCGAGGAAGCCGCGCCGAAGAGGAGAACCTTTTGATACGAGGCGCAAAATCTCCCTCGCCATAACTTCGCTTGGTTTGCTCTTGGTTCTCTGGGGTGCGGTACTGACAATCACGGGAGCCTAGACAGCAGCACCGGCAGATACGGCACCTTGAAGTGTGACGCGCCACCAGATCCCACGTGCGTCTGCGCTGTCCCGGTCAGGGTTCCCCACACGGAACGGCAAAACCGCCATTTCAAGCTGCGACTTAACCGCCATTCCGGGCTAACAGTCACACAATGATGCAGTTCAACGGCGTGTGCGACCGGTGGAGGACCGGCTTATGGGACGGCGCGCCTACGTGTATGTGGGACACCCCTTGACAGCTCCAGCGGCAAAGAAGGAGCATTGCGACGCAGTGGATTATGGAGGCCTTCCAGGGGCGCCCGTCAGGACCGGGCAGGCGGCGGAACAGCTATTGTTCGACCATCATCATATTTGACGTAGATCGAAATAGCGTTCAGGATGGAAGAAGCGTGGCACGGTGCCCCGCCCCACGGAAGGACACATATGCGCGCCTGGATGCTAGACGACTTCGGCCTTGAGAATCTGAACCTGCACGAGATCCCGACACCCCAACCGGCCGCCGGCGAACTTCTGGTCAAGGTATCGGCCGTCTCGCTGAACTACCGGGACAAGGCCCTGGTGGACGGCATCTACGCGCCGGAAAAGATGCCCAAGGGGCTGATCCCTGTGGCCGACTCCGCAGGAGTCGTGGCCGCCGTCGGCACAGGAGTGACGAAATACAAGGTAGGGGACCGCGTGACCTCGCACTTCTACTCCACCTGGCACGATGGGCCGTGGCTGAACGAATACGCCGACTTCCAGACCGGCGGGCCCATTAATGGCGGGCTTGCGGAATACCAGATCCTTGGCGAGGACAATGTCGTCCCCACTCCCCGGGACATGACCGACGTCGAAGCATCGCCCCTGCCAATCGCCGCGCTCACTCCATGGTTCGTCATGTGCGAGTACCGCAAGGTGAAGCCTGGCGACTCTGTCTTGATCCAGGGCACCGGCGGTGTCTCCATTTTTGCCATCCAGCTCGCCTCGGCCCTCGGCGCCCGGGTCATCGTGACCTCCAGCAGCTCCTGCGCGCCCGAGAGCTGGGGGCAACCGACACCATTAACTACCGCACCACCCCCGACTGGGCCGCAGCCGTCCTGGAGATGACCGAGGGTCAGGGTGTGGACGTCGTGCTCGACGTCGTCGGTGGCGACGGGTTGCGAGATTCGGTGCGCGCCACCAAGGGCAATGGCCTGGTCGCGGTCATCGGTTTCCTTCAAGGCCAGAGCACCACCCTGGACCTGATGGACGTGATCTGGCACCAGGCCCAGATCCAGGGGGATAGCGGTCGGGCACTTGCGCGCCTTCCGCGACCTGGTCACGTTCCTCGACGAACACACCATCCACCCGGTCATTGACACCGTCTACCCCTTCGAGGAAGCCCATGCGGCCTACGACCAGCTCGCCCGCGGGGCATTCGGGAAGGTCGTCATCCAGATCAGCTAACTGGCGGACGGCGGCGAATAGTAGGATCGAAGGCTGACAGAAGGACAACCATGGCAAGAACTACCACGATGACGGATGAACCGGACATCGCCGACTTCGATTTCGCCCGTATCCTCGCCGCCGTCGCAGACCCTGTGCGCATGAGCATCCTCAAGCAACTGGCCAACGCGCAGGATGCACTCACTTGCGGAGCCATCGATCTACCCGTCAAGGCTTCCACGGCAACACACCACTTCACGGCCCTGCGACAGGCCGGTGTCCTGCACCAGTACTACGTCGGCACCTCCAGGATGAACCTCCTGCGAATCGACGATATGGAACGGGCCTACCCCGGCTTCCTGCCGTCCGTCATCGCCGGCCTGGCGACCACGACCCCCAAGTAACACCGGCTAACGACCAACGAGTGGATCGCCCGGCGGTCAAGGGCCGATGCTAAGAAAGAGTAAAGCGAAGGCGATTTCGTTAGCCGATCGCTTACCGGGCGCTGGCGGCCGGTTCGGGGGCCTTGCTTAGGGGCAGGCCCATGAGGACCTCGTCTTGGTCACCCTCCGGGAACCGGAGAGCTCCTGGCCAACGCCCGATTTCCCGCCAACCGCATGACTTGTAGAAGTCTTCAAGGCCCATGCCTGAACGCAATTCAAGGCGCAGATGGTCAAGGGCCAGGTCTTCGGCGGCTGCACGGGCTACCTCGGTCATGAGTGCACGCCCGACGCCGCGTTTTCTGAAGCCAAGTGCTGTCTGGACACGAAGTATTCGTGCCCAGTGTGCGGTGAGCTCGCTGGAATTGCCGGCCAGGAACAGCCACCCTGCCAGCTGATCGTTGAGAGCGGCCAGCAGTAGTCGATTGGCCGGTTCGTCGAGTGACTGGACCATGCGTTCCAGGGAAGACCGGACTTGCTCGTCAGTCACCGGTGGAAACGGGAACCCCACGGCACCGCCGGCGTTGGATACGTCCCGCCAGCATTCCAGAATTTGCTGCCGGACAATGGGGTCGGCCATAACCGGGGTGGTCAGCCACCGCATTTGAAGGACACCCGGCGTGGTCACAATCTTCCCGTCATTGTGGACGGCAGCGGTAGTTCATTGCAGGAGCTGTCTGTGGGCCATGGCAGCACTGTCAGCGTAGGCCATTGCGCGCTCCACCTTCTGGTCTTCGCCTCGTACACATCCTGGGGAGCAAGCACCGGGTTCGGCACTATCTTTCGCGCGAACACGTCCTCGTAGCCGTGTGGGGCGTACGTTATGGGGGTGCCCGCCTCATCTGAGGTGACGGCGAAGCAGCAGGTCTTCGCGGCGAAATGATCGATCGCATCAGTGGTGCTGGTGAAGGGGATGGCCGGAACGCCGAAGTGCTCCTCGTACCAAACGTGCACGCGGGCTTCGTTGCGGACTTCGACGTCGACTCCCAGGTCCTTGAATAGCTCGCGCGCCCGCAGAATCACCGCGTTTTCCGCCTCGTAAGAGGTGTCCTCGTCGAAGTAGAACAGGTCGTAGTCCCGGATGCCAGCTCGGGGGTCTTTGCCTTCCAGCACGTTCCAAACGGTTTGGAACAAGGCCCCGGCAGTCAACCACCAGTCAGCGACGCCAAGAAGTGGCGCCAGATCAAGTATTTGCCCGTTGATCGGGTTCTTGTGGATATAGGCCAGAAAGAGCTGCTCGTCACTTGTGGTCACAGGATCATCCTGCCCCACCCTGGGCCCCACCCCGTTGAGCGTCGGGGTTCGCTTCACCCCGTCCGGCCTAGGTACGGTCGGTACTCGGCCGCAAATTTAGCGAGGTCTTGAGTACGTGGCTGCGGTGTCGTCCAGCAAGGGACGTCCCATATAGACGTCCGCGAAAGTTCCGTAAGAGGTTCCGCCTACGGGCACTTGTGTCAGCCGCGAGAACGCGGATTAGGCCTTCGGTTTGGCTGCGATCTGGGCCAGTCGATGTTCATAACTGGCATTGCGTTCGTTGTGGCTAAGACCGACCTGCAATGCGGGGGGCTCTGTCACGTGTGCGTACAGCTCGATCCGAGTGTCTCCGACCAGCCAGGTAGAGGCACGATTGCCACGTTCATCTATCCCCTCATCGGGCGGGGGCCCGTACGAGCCAATGAGACTGGACCTCACGCTGTCGTATCCGGAAAGTACAGCAGCGGATACGTCCTTAGCCTTTCCTCGGATGAAGAAGTTGAGGCTGAATAATGACCCGTCCAAAGCAACCCAGGAAGCACTCTCCGTCTTAATGCTGGTTGGAGCGAAGATTCCCCGCGTCACGCCCGATGAGGCCTCATGATCAAGTTCACCTGACGTGCCGAAATCACACTTGAGGTCCCCAAAGTACACTCCGTAGCGGCTGGCGACCGAGGGCCAGGTCTTCTCCGTAACCTCCTGAACGAATTTCACGATGGCACCCGAAGACGGATCGAGGGGATCAATGTGTTTTAAGGGCAAATCCATAGCTGCACCTTACGCCGCTTCAAATATCAGACGAAGAACTTGATGCCCCGGTGAGGGATCCTTTACCAGGCGGGGTCGGACTGGCACCCGTTCCCGCCTGCTCACTTCATCCGCGGAAATCGGGGCCGAGGTTCAACAACCAGGAATTGTCATTCCATCTGAGTGAAAATTGAACGTCCACAGGGTTTCCGGACCGGTCCTTGGTGCTTACTCGCACCCCAGCGATGTCAGGCAGTGGCGTATCCAGAGTCTTTGACCCCGCCCCACTGCGAAAGCATCAGCTGGGCGTTAGAGTCCGCAGTCTGCGGGCCGGGTTGTGCAAGTTTGACCAATTGCTCTTTGTCTTGAGCATTCAGTGCCTGCATAACCGATGCGACCACCGCATCGCGTTTACCGGGATCAGGTGCCGGTCCGCTCGTACAGGCGCTGAGGAATACAGCCAAGAGAAGTAGAAAAACACATCCCATTAGGGTTGCTGCCAGCGAACGGATTTTCATGGTCTCGATCCTATAGGTCGGGACCAATTGGTCTGGGACGGCATCCTGAAAATCCTGGACAGTCCCACCTGCTCGAGCATGATCAACGTGATCATGCTGGGAGATCAGACACCTGACGGCAGTATTCTCAGTTCCCAACACGGGGGCGTCCCGCAGGGGGTTCCTCAAACGGGGATCTCAAGACCCCCCTCGAAATTGCGATCCTAAAAGCCCATGGGTGCTGTGTCATGCCAACTTGGTTCCTTTTTCAGGCGGGAGGCGTCCCGGCCGAGCCTTGGAATGGAAGAGCGGTAACCTACAACCCATGAGCATGTGCAACGTCATCCAGACGACCTTCGACGAGTTCGGCAGGTCTCTCGGAGGATCGAAGAAGTCTGGTTCGTGGTATGTCACGGGGCCTGAAGCCATCGCCGTCCTCAACCTCCAGAAGTCCCAATACGGTCCGCGTTACTACGTCAACGTCGGCCTTTGGCTCTTGGGCGTCGGCGCCGCAACAAACCCCAAGCCAATGCACTGTCACGTTCAGAGCCGTCTTGAGGCATTGGTCCCATCGGATCTCCGCCTGAATCTGGAGGCCTTGCTCGACCTTGATCAAGCAGTTGAAGACGAAGAGCGACGGACCCAACTGCAGGGTGTTCTTGCTGTCCAGCTTGAACCATTGATTGAGACAGGCACGTCCTTGGGTGGTCTCGCAACCGAGGCGGGTCAGCGCTTCCTGACAAAATCACTGATCGACGGCGACGGGCAACGATTCCTGGCGCTCCGCTAGCTCATAAACGCACGGATTTCCAGCCGCCGGTGGCGTTCGCCGAGCATTCCTCTAACGGACCGGCTTACGGGCAGCCGTCCGAGGCTTAAGGGAGAGATCGGTTTAGGTATTCAGACAGGCCCTATCGCAGATGTTTTGAGGCTAGTTGGCCTGAGCTGCGGCGAGCTCGTCGTATGTCGACCAAAAGTTGGTCATGGATCGAGGCCGGCCCAGGAGCAGCGCTTCGAGATACAGAAGGTGAGTGTGCCACCCGGGCAGGTAGTTGGGTGCTTCGTCTCCGAGTCCTTCGTGCGTCAACGTCAGGCGAGTCGCCTTTAGTTCGGGAGAAAGCGTTATGAGGACTGTCGAGAGTGGTTCGTCCGGAAACTCCCACGTCATGCCCAGCCGGCGTCCCGATTGGCACTCCTTGATACGACTGGTGCAGAAGTAGTTTTCTGCATGCTCGATTCTGATGACATCTCCCATGACGAAGCTTCCAGAACTCAGTTTCCCTAACCATTGCGGCAACGCCTCCGAGTCGGTGAGGCCCCACCAAAGGCGATCCGACGGCACGGCTATCGACCAGGTGTGCAAGACACGATTAGTTGCCGTCTGAATTGAACAATCTATGAGAGGCATGACCAGACCCTAATGCCCTACGGAGACATCTTGCCCGATATAGCTAAGGCATGGGGTTTAATCACGACGATCGTGTCCGATGAAGGATGGGTAAGAGGAACCTCGCTAGTTATTCGTCGGCGATCCCATTTCGAGGGTCTTGGGAGAACATGTCCCGTAGGGGGCCCGCCATTCCGGACATCTCATCGTCCAACCTCGGCGTGGCGGTTGTCCGTTACTGACCGGCAACTCTGAGCGCGGCCGTATCCTGTTGCTGTGGAACGAGTGCTTATGGACCAAGTTATCGACACTGACTACGGGCAGTTCGACCTCGTGTGGACTGAGAACGGCGGATTCGACGGAGACTTCGACCGCTTCTTCGCTGGTCAAGTCAACGGTTTGGCCGGCGCTTCCGACCCCGATGGGGTGTACATCAACCTTGCCCGCCGGTCAGGTGGGTCCCCCGTACGCATCGTTCTGATCGGCGCGCCACCCGCCGGCGATGACGCCGCTTGGGAGGACATCGTCGAGGTATCGTTCGTTCTCCCCGAAGGCCACGAAATGCGTTGGAAAACCTGGGCGGGCGAGAACGGCGGAATACTGGGCGGCCTCCCACCGGGCAGCTACAGGATGCGAGTGAGCGCCAGGGGACGAGATCAGGGGCAAGCAGGCGAGTTGTCCGAAGACCCGGTCGATGCCTATCTCCTCCAGATGTGGCCCGCACCTCCCCAGTCAGACGCCATTGTGCGCACTGGGAGCGAGGACGGTCGGTACTGGCACGCCGAGGTAGTTAATCGCCGGTAGCTGACCCCCACCCCAACGTTTCATGGATTAAGACGAGAAGGAATGGCGCCAATACGAATGACGGCCCCTTAGACGTTCCTCTAACGGACCGGCTACTGAGACAGGTCAAAAGATCCTTCGTTACGCTTTGTTCGAGCATCCTGGTTGGCGAGACCGAGGTCCCAGCGGCATCATCGTGATGCTCGCCGAGGAACTCAAGAAGAGTTGAGGGCCGGATCGGCGGAGTTCAGCGTGTTCTCTGCGGGTCCTTTTTGCATGTCCCTGGACCGGTCAGAGGTTGCTTTGCCACAAGTTCACAAGCCGAGACAGGCCCTTCCCCGCGGACGAGGTCTCAGCCAGTACTGCCGTGTCCGCGGGTGGAGCCTTCCAGAACTGCACCAGGTGCCGTTCCTTCGACGTGTCCACCACGGCGTCGTAATCCGCGTCCCTGCCTGCTGCGCAGAGCCGGGCCCGGTAATTGCCCGCCTCCGCCGCGGATATGAACCCGATCTCGTGCACGTCCGCCCCGGTTGGCTGATTGAAGTAAACCATGCCTTGACGCCGCCGGATGCCACCCAGGGTAGATCATTGCCGCCGGCCGTGCCAGAAACACTGGCGTATCGGGAGCACTGGGTCGTTGGTAGGAACGCCGCACATGTTTCTTGGGGTGGCCTGGTGCTGGTCAAGCCAAGGGTTGAGCTGGTGGACGTAGCCGAGCTGGTGGAGCTGGGCGTGGGTATGACAGTTCCCGGTTCGCCCGTTTTCGTGTCTCCGCAAGATGTCAACAGCATGCCGAGAAGTAGGAAGGGAACCGTGAATTGCCACAATCGATTACGCTTCATTGTGCTCCCCTGAAGGTGGACGTTGATGGGAGCCTATACGCAGACGGCCGAGTGTCCCGTAGAGGGTTCCCCTTGCAGAACTTTCCGAGCAGGATCTGCAACTGCGTGGCCCCCGGACTCACCGGCGATACATAGCAGGATGTCGATTACTTTGGGGAAAGGTCGCCGATTTCTTCTGGCCCGACCCAGAACCATGCAATTGCCCCGAGCACAGGCGCAACCAGGACGATGAGAATCCACACAGCCCGCGCCGTAGGGTCAATCGTCGGGTGCTCTGCAATCTGCATGAGGGCGGTAATAATCAGCGCCGTCAACGCGAGCCCCAGGACGCCTACCAAGAATGGCCACATGGGTACCTCGTCAAACCTAATCTCATGTCTCCCCCAAAAAGTTTTGCTACCGTCGGCCCCTCAGCGTTCATTCTCACCGTACTCGTCCGGACAGGGAGGCAAAAGGATTTCGGCCGCACCCCGGCCGGACTTCTCTGGCAACGGCGTCCCGTTCAAGGGGTTCCCCTTACGGACATGTCGTGGGCCGTGCAGACGAGTGTGGACATTCCGTGCAGGCGACTTCGGAAACTGACAGCGAGGGCAGGCCTGACCGGTACAGCGCAGATGCTCAACCCAGCAGCGGAATCACCTCGATCCTGCCGTCCGGGCCGACCGTCACGAGCACGCGCGCTCCGGTCACCCCCTCGAGTTTCCCCGCCAGTTGGCCGGCCAGCTGGCCGGCGTCGGCGGCGGGGCCCGCACCAGCGGCGGGGCCCGCACCTGCAGCGGGGCGCGCGCCGCCGTCGGCCCTGCGCCAGACCGTCACGCCGGCTCCAGTGACTTCGTCAATGACCCGGTGCAGCGGTGAAGGATCGGAGCCGGTCACCAGGATGACATGACCGATGGTCCGCCTCCGGGCAGGTGCGGCCGCCGCGAGGATGGCACGCTCGTGGCGCCAGACCGCAAAGTGGTAGCCCGCCACAAGGCCCGTGGCCACGAGCACCCCCAGCGGGGCACGGACCCTCTCCACCAGGCTCCCGCCCGAGCGGTCGTCCAGAAAGAACTCGAACATCCGGAACCCGATGACCAGCAGGGTGATGACGGCAGCCACGGCGCTGAGCCCGAACACCACAATCAGGTAGACCCGGCGGGCGCCCTGCCAGGTCCCGGACACAGCGGCCGGGCCGGGCTGAACCGCGGGTGAGCGGTCCAGCGGCTTCCACGCGAGCCACCAGACCGGGCCGCCGACCAGGAGCGAACTGATGCCGCCGAGCAGGAGCGTGCGTGTCCCGGATCCCACAAAGGGGGTGGCCGCCATGGCGAGGGTGGCGTTGACGATCACGCCAACCCCGGAGGCAGCTGCAACCAGCGCGACGCCGGACGTCACCAGCCGGCTGCCCTGCCGGACAGTTTCCGAGCTTCCGCGCGCCAGCCCCCGGTGGTAGACCCAGACGAGTGAGCCGATCGCGGCGGCGGCGATTGCCACGGCCAGCGGCTCCAGCAGCTGCGCCATCGGTTCGCCGCGGTCGAAGGCCAGCCGCAGCAGGACGAACACCGTAACGCCCGCACCGCCGAGGGTCAGCACCCCGGCGCCCAGGACTCCTACGGTGATCAGCCCGACGCTGGCGAGCCCGCCGCGCAGCAGCCGGCCGCCGTCGCGTTTCCAGTGCCACCACCAGACCAGCCCGCCGCCCGCCGCCCAGACGAGTGACTGCAGCGCCGAAACCCACCACGGCTTGCCCACTGTCCCGGCAGCCAATTCCCCCCGGAGTGCAACGTCGAGCAGGATGGACAGCGCGGTGATAGCACCGCTGACTCCCATCACCAGGCCGATGTAGCTGCCGAGAACTGTTGGGACCTCGGCCAGATCCAGGGGCCGCTTGCGGGGATGCCGCCCCATCCACCGGTGCCAGACCCACACGACAGCCCACACCAGCCCTGTGGCCAGCGAGGAGCGCCACTGCAACGACTGGCCGCCGATCAGCGTGTTCAGGGTGCTCAGCAGGTTGCTTACCGCCAGGATCAGGGAGAGCACGTAGGCACCGGTCAGGTACAGGCCCCAGCCCACCGACGCCCGTTCTGTTTCCTCACCCAGGCGCCGCCAGACCACCCACCAGAGCAGCGCAGCGAGCGGCCCGCCGATCAGCGCGAACGCCAGCGAGCGCGCCAGCCCGGCCACGTCCCCCGAGGCCAGTTCGGTGCCCGCCACCAGCAGTCGTTCCAGCAGCCCGCTCAGTCCGATGGCGGCCACGATAACGAGCGCGAAGAGCAACAGATAAGTGATCAGGCGGCGGACCGTCCGCTGCGCCGAACCCACGACGGAGTCGATACTCATCACTTCACCACCGTGGGCTGGCACACCGTCAGTTGCCAGGGGGCTCTTTCAATCAGCCACTTGTCCCCGGCCTTGACCAGATCAAAGGAATCCTCCATCTGATACTCGGAGCTTCCAAACGGCCCACCGTCCTGGGAGACGGTGATCAGCACCCTGACGTCCGCGGACGCCGCCCGCTCGGTCGTCGAGACGAGCGTGACGCGGAGGTTGTCCGTTCCCATCCCCGGCATCGCTTTGATGCAGCCTGCTGTGGCGGCATCCGAGAGGTAGGCCCTCGCAGCCGCCTCGTCGCCGGCAATCACGGCGGCAGAATACCGCTGGACTACCCCGGCGGGGGTGGCCTCATCCAACGGCGCTGGCTCGCCGCGGGTGAACACGACAATCAGGGCAACGATCACCAGGACCGCGATGGCGGCGAGGATGGCGAGCAGGGTTCGGTCCGGCCGACGCGGTGCGGATGTTTCAGCGGCTGGTTCAGCGTCCGACGCCGCGGACGGCCGGGTCGCGGACGGCTGGGTCGCGGGTGTCTCTGAAGCGGCCGGCCGTGGTTCGTTCGGCTGTGGTTCGTTCGGCGCGGGCTCTGACTCTGGACTCATGTCGTCAGTATGTGGCAGACCGGGGCCGCCGTCACGATGTCTTTAGACCTCATCCGCCCCTGACCTGCTGTTTCGCCGCCGTCGGACGCCTCTGATGATCAGCGAGGCCGCGACAACGGCCAGGGCGCCATAGACGGCGAAGTTGAGGAAGCGGGAGTATTCGTCGATCAGCCGGTACTGTGTCCCGAGCAGTGCGCCCAGGCTGATCAGCAGCCCGTTCCAGATGCCGCTGCCCGCCAGTGTGAATGCGCTGAACGTTCCCAGGTTCATCCTTTGGGCGCCGGCGGGTAACGAGATCAGGCTGCGCACGCCCGGCAGCAGCCTGCCGAAAAAGACAGCCGACCGGCCGTGGCGGCTGAACCAGCCGGCGGCCTTTTCAAAGTCTTCGCGGTCCATCAATGGAAGCCTAGACAGCCAGCGGATCGACCGCTCGAGGCCGAGCCGCGCCCCGAGCCAGTAGAGCAGCATCGCGCCAAGGTAGGCGCCCAGCGTGCTGGTGACCAGGACAAGGACCAGGTTCATGGTCCCCTGCCTCGTCAGGAAACCGGCTAGGGGAAGAATGACCTCGCTGGGTATGGGCGGGAACACCGTTTCCGCCAGGGTGAAGAGTCCCACGCCCCATTCGCCCAGGGCGTCGACGGCCCGCGCGGCAAAACCGGCCACACCGCTCATGTCGTCCACCGGGCTTGCGGCAGTCATGGCTGCCCGGGCCGTTGAGGATCCTCGGTCACTGTCGCTCCCCTTCCCCGTCGTTTGTGGCCAGCCTAACCGAAACAGGTGCGCGGATCGGTGCGCTCGCGCCGGCTCCGACCGGGAGGCATTAGGCTCAGGAAATGGGAATTGTGCGGAAAGTCGTAGGCCTCCTCGTCCTGATGTTGATCGGGCTGCTGGGTTCGGGGCCGGCAGCCGTTGCCGCCGCGCCGGTCGACATCGTGGTGGAGGACCGGGCCGGGGTGTTGGACCAAAAAACCCTTCGGCCGGCAGTGCAGTCGCTTGAGTTTTACCAGCCCACGAAGGTGGCTGTGTACACCTACAACGGCTCGGCCGCGGACAATCTGAACGAGGAGGTCCTCCGTTTCGCCCGGGCCGAGCATCCGGAGTGGATCAGCGGGGACGGGCAGAAGTGGGCGGACGGGCTGTTCATTTTCGCTCTGGACCCGCTGGGCCGGCACGTCGGGACGTATATGGGTGAGGACCGGAAGGTCTCGCTGGAACAGCGCGAGGACATCCAGAACGCCGCCAAGGAACTGCTGCGGGACGCCCAATGGACGGACGGCACCATCGCCGGGATCCAACGCGGCGCGGAACTGATCAACCAGCCCTGGTACCGGTCCGCGGCCTTCCTCGTCCCTGCCTTCAGCGCAGCGGGTGCCGCCATCGCAGGCGCCGCAGGCTGGCTGATCGTCCGCTGGCGGACCAGAGTCAGCAGCCGCAAGGAATTGGCCCGCGGCGACGTCAGCTACTCCAACGTGAGCATGGATCTCGAGGTCACCGAGCTCAACGCCAGCACCATCCCGGACGCCTCGCGCTATGGCAGTACCGTGCTGGAGAAGCACCGGACATTCCTGGCGAAGTACAACAAGGCCACGGCCCTCGCCAACCGGGTCCATGCCCTGTCGCCCAAGGAACTCAGCAAGCGGGTGAACATGAGGCTGATCAGGAGCTACGCGGAGGCCGCCACAGAGCTGGACGCCCTCGACGACGTCATTGCCGACACCAATGCCCTGCTCAACCGGGGCTCCGCCTGGGCTCCCGCCTGGGACCGGCAGCTGGCCCCGTTCCGGGCCGACCTGGCCGCGATCGAACAAATGCTCAGCAAGCGCAATGCCGAGGGGGACTCCGCGACCGCGGCGGCCCTGCGCTCCTTCCGGGACCAAAGCCATCGCGACATCGAACAGTGGACCACGGAACTCGCGGACGGCTCGATCACGCCGGAGACCGCCCTGGACCGGCTTCGGGATGCCCGAACCCAGCTGTCCGAGCTGCTCAAGAACCACGCCGATACGGTCATCGAGAGCTTCGCCAAAAACGAAAAGGAAGCCTCCTTGATGCGCCAGGAGATGGAAAGCGCGCAGGCCGGAAGCAAAGCCAAGTACGGGCGCACATACGAGCCCAGCATCCTGGGCACCGTCTACCCCGCGTACTACTTCTTCTCCGTGCCGACCTTCAACTCCGGCCTAAACAGCAGCGTCAGCAGCGTGAGCAGTGCCCGGGGAGGCGGCGGCGGTGGCGGCACCACCGGCTACGGCAGCAGCGGCGGCAGCTTCTCCGGCTCCGGCAGTTCGTCGAGCTTCTAGCGGGTCTCGGCGCTCTTGCTGTGTTCGACGACGAAATCGCCGCCGGGGAACAGAATTGTCTCGTGGCCGTCGTCGAACCTGACGTGATACGGCGGGGCGCCGTCGGCACCCTTGACCTCGAGGATTTCCCCGTGACGGTCCGATGACTCGACCGTGGTGCCACGGATAATGATGCGGTCTCCCTGGGTTGCTTTCATGGCCTACACCTCCGCTCACCAGCGTACGGTTTTGTGACCATTTGGGGAACGGCCGGCTAGAAGAGTCTGGCGGTGACGGTTTCGGTGAGCTGGTGGATGACGCGGGTTCGGGCCGCCATATCCGACGGTCCCACGCCCAGCGTGTAGACCACAAACACGTAGGCCCGGTCGCCCTGGACCAGGACGCTTGCGTCATGCAGGTAACCCTCGAGCAGCCCATATTTGTGGAAGACGCTGACCTCTGGGGGCGTGGCGGCCGGGATCAGCAGTTCGTAATTGGTCTGCTGCATATAGGACAGCAACTGGGCGGTGTTGGTGGCGTTGAGGAGCCGGCCGCTGTACAGCTCGGACAGGGTCCGCCCCATCTCGGCGGGAGTCAGGCCGTTCACCGTGCGGTCATAGGGGATGCCGAGGTCGGCGGCGTATTCGGTCAGGCCCTTCTGTCCGACGGCGGCAAGGATCAACGCCCACGACTCGTTGTTGCTCTGCTGGACCATCTGCCGGATCTGTTGGCCGGCGGTGGACGGCCCCATCCGGGACGTCAGCGAGGCCTTGCCGGTTTCCACCAGATGGTAGTAGGCGGCAGCGGCGAGAATCTTGCCCGTACTGGCGGCCACAAACTTCGTCTTCACCCCGTACTCGTGCACGTCCCCGTCGCGCATGTCGATCAGGGCCACGCCCAGCCGGTAGGCGCTGTTGGCCTTGATGACGCCGTCGATCTCCGCGTCGAGTAGCGCACTGATGGTCGGGTCGGACGGAGCGACGGCGGGTGTCGGGGCCGGCGGTGTGGCGGTGGCTACCGCGGAGGGTGTCGCGCCGGTGGCGGACAGCGGGTCGGCCGGTCCGGCATTCGCTGGCGCGGATGCCGACGTCGCCGGCGCAACACCGGCATCGCGTGGAACGCCGTCCCGGACGGTGGCGTAGACGCCCGCGGCCGAGACCAGGCCGAGGACTGTGACGAGCGCGATCAGGAACTTCGGTCTAATCCCGCCCGGAAAACCCGGCAGGCCCCGCAAGGGACTCCGGTTGAATTCAGCTGTATGACGGCCGCTGCTGTAGTGTCGGCCGGGACCCCAGGAATCCATCCGGCCTATTGCCGCAGCATCGACGGAAGCGCAACGTCGGCTGACGTCGCAGGCTGGTTCGCTGGCATGCTTGTCCTTCTTGACCTAGGGACCGCGCTTGATTCAGAACCGCGGCGCGGCTTCAGATTTCCTTATTCTGCCCCGGGCTCAGCCTAGCGCAAGCGGCCGCGCCCAAGTGATCCCGGATTTGCCTTCCGGCCCCCGGGGGCGGCGGGCCCGCGGGCCCCCAAAACCGCCAAAGCCGTTGTGCGGCGAGACGTACCGCCTGGCGTCGGGCGCCCTCCCACTGCCGCGGTCCGCGTCGTACGCTGGAACCCCGGCAGCCCGGCAAAGGAGCCCGCATGCGCAAGGTCATCTTTATGATGCAAGTATCCCTGGACGGCTATTTCGAAGGTCCGCAGCACGATCTGAGCTGGCACCGGGTCGATGACGAACTGCACACCCACTTCAACGATGAGCTGCGGACCATGGGCGCCTTCCTGGACGGCCGCGTCACCTATGAGCTGATGGCCGACTACTGGCCGACAGCGGACGAGGACCCTTCGAGCGCTCCTGCGGAGGTTGAGTTCGCGGGGATCTGGCGGGACAAGCCCAAGATCGTCTATTCCCGGACCCTGGCCACGGCGGACTGGAACACCGACGTGGTGCACGAGGTCGTCGCCGAGGACGTGGTGCGGCTCAAGGAACAGCCTGGCGGTGACCTCGCACTCGGTGGCGCCGAACTCGCAGCGGCTTTCAGGCGGCTAGGTCTGATCGACGAGTACCGGATCTATGTGCACCCGGTCCTCATCGGTCGGGGAAAGCCCCTTTTTCCGGAAACGGATGCGATGACGCCGCTCCGTCTGCTGGCGAGCCGTACGTTTGGCAACGGTGTGGTGCTGCTTCGCTACGCACTAGAGTCGGAGTCCGGCGACGCAGACGGCCGGTGATCCGCTGCCCCCAAGGCAACTGATCGACCGGCCGACTGTGCGCTGGGTGGTGCTAGGCGCTGGTGGTGCTAGCCTGCGCGGACGAACGTCACCGGGCCGGTGGCGGTCAGCCAGGAAAGCGGGTGCGTCATGGTGGCGTTGACGCCGTTCATGCCGCCGCTGATGGCCTGGCCGTTGCCGGCGTAGATGGCAACGTGGCCGGACTGGACGATGATGTCGCCGGGCTGGGGCGTGGCGACGACCGAGCCGTATTTCAGGAAAGCCTGCGGGCCGATGTCACCGACCGGGATGCCGGCCGCGTTCAGGGCCTTCTCGACCATCGCGGTGCAGTCCTGCGTGATGCCGATCTGGCCGTAGGCCACGGCCAGCAGCGTGGCGTTGACTCCACCGGCTGCCGGAGCCGCGGCGGGGGCCGGGGCTGCCTGGACCTTGACGGTTGCTTTAGCGGCCGCGGGGGCCACAGCTGCTGCCGGTGCCTTCGGAGCGGCAACAGCAGCTGCCGCCTTCGGAGCGGCTACGGGCTTGGGTGCCTCCACCACGGGAGCAGGCGACGTCTCAACGGCCGGGCGTTCGAACGTGATCTGGACGGCCGAGTCGGCCAGCACCGGCGCGGAGACCTGGCCCTGCACGTCAACGGACGTTGCGGGTGCAGAGTCGCGCTGGGCCGGCGCCTCGGCGGCGTTGGCGGCCATGGCGCCGCTAAGCACCATTCCGGAAGCGGCGACGAGGACTGCGGCCTGGCGGCCGACGGTGCCGGCGGTGCGGCGGTTGTTGCGTAGGGCGGCGTGTTTGGGCGCACGGGTATTGCTAAAAGTCATTGAAAAAGCCTCTCCCAATGCCTGCGAGGTGAGCTGTCGGATTCGGATGGGAGGCACCCGGCCGCACGCGGGCCCGACATAGCGGGCCGTGCGGCTTCACCCCAAGACCCCTGGAGAACAGCGGGTCAAAATTGGTTTCCCCGTCTCTGCCGGACGTTGCTGCGAGTTATCCCCACGCCGCGGCAGAGTTAGGCAATCGGCAGGGGAGAACCTGTCTCGGAAACAACAGGCACCCATCAACGGTAACGGAATGATTACGACAAGTCACATCGAGGTATCACATGCGGGCGCTGGCGGGCCAGGAATGCCCTTCGTCGACGGGTCCCCAGGCATAGGATGATGCCATCACCGTTCCGCCGAAACGGAGGCCAGACAATGAACAGCCCCGACGTGCCCAGGCACTGTGTTGCCATCTGCCAGCTGAGCATTCAGCCGCCGGAGGACTTCAACGTCAATACCGAACTGCTGGTGCTCGACACCGGGGAAGTTCACGTGTCCACGTGGGACGCCGAACCCCGCGACGGCGGCTTCGACGTCCATGTCCTGAACGACCGGGTGGATGCCCTGGGCTTTATGGTCGTCACCGGTTGGGAGTTCTTCGATGAAAGGGCCTACGCCGTGGTGGAGCCCCGCCCCGGCAAGCGATGATCGATCGCTGGTCCGCGGGTTTCGCAGCGGCAGCCGTGACCGCGTTCAGTGTTTCCACCGCGCTCTTGTTGACCAACGCGATGATGCTCCCCGGAGCCGGCCTGGTTCGGCTCTTGTTGGCCGTCTTCATCGGCCCGCTGGCTGCAGCCCTCTCCGCCGTCGTGCTCCTGCATCGAGCGGGGCGGCTCTCCGCCCCGGCGGCATCGTTCACTGCGGCTAGTGCCTTCCTGGCGTGTGGTTTGGCGGCACTGACGGCAAAGAGTTGGTCGGTCGGTTTCGACGAAGCTGATGCGGGTCTGGGCCGCAGCTGGTTTGGTTCGTCGACCCTGCTGTTCCTGATTCTCGCGTGGATTGCTGGCACGATCTGTCTTGTGGCACCGGTCGGCTCGGCGCTGAGCAGGCGGCGCTCCCTGCCCATCCGCCTCGTGCAAAGTACAGTCCTGGCAGCGCCTTTTGCGCTTCTCCTCGGCGCACTAACGCTGATGGCTCCCCTGGCCAGCGCACTGGGCGCCGTCGTGCTGCTTGTCATCGCTCTGCGATGGGACAGTGCGAAGCCTCCCGCAGCACGGCGCGACGCCGTCCGGGCAGCAGTGCGACCGTCCCCGCTGATGCCGGTGGCGGCTTGGACTCGGCGGAGGGACGCTGCAGCATGCGCGGCCGCGCTGGTGACGCTGGTTGCGGGCCTGGGCTGCGCTGTGTTTGCCTTCTCCGGGCGTAGCTGGGCGCCGATGGTTAGCGATTCCACCCACGCCATGAACCTCGGTCTGGCCGCCGGCGCGCTGGCGGCCATTCCTGCGACCCTCGCGGCCGGGATTGTGCTCGCCCCGCGTTTCGGCGGCATCATGCGGTGGTCGGTAGTGCTGTGTTGCGCGAGTCTTGTCGTGGAGGCGGCCGCTCAATTTCTTGGGGCCGGGCATCCCACACAGTGGCCGCTCATCCTTGCTGCAGCAACCCTGATGGGCTTCGCGGTCTCGCTGCCTTTCGGACGGCTCATTCCCGGGGGGCCTTGCTCCGCGTCGGCGTGACAGCGCTGTTCGGTCTCGCCGGTTCAATTGTCGGACTCCAGCTGGTGACGATGGCCGCTTTCATTGCACCACCGGCCGCGGCCGCGCTCTTCGTCTCGTCTTGGAAGCGCTTGTCAGGGGCAGGGCTGCGGCCGGCGTTATGACGGCAATACTAGGCCGGCCGGGCGGAGTCCAGCCAGTCGTGAAGGGCGGCGTTGAACCGCCCGGGTTGAGTGAAAGGCATTCCATGCCCTACACGCTGGTGGATCTCGAAGCTGCAGTTCCGGAATTTCGATTGGTAGTGTTCCATGACGCGTAAGAGTCTGTGTTCCTCCTTGTCCCCCGCCATGAGGAGGACCGGCCGGGAGGATCCCAGGACCTCAGGAGGAACGGCGAACGAGAAATTTGCCAGGATTAAGCGCCTGAGCGTTCCGGCGGACACGGCCCGGGACAGGGCGAAGTAGTCCTCGAACATCGATGAGGGGATGCCGAGTTGCGCCGCCTGGGCGTGAGCGAAGCGACGGTTCCTCGACAGCGGTGCGGACCCCGCGGCGAGCAGGCTGAGCGCCGTCGCTCCGCGCCACGGGCTCAAAAGAGAGCTGACCACCACGAGGCGCTCGACATGGCCGGGGTAGGACGCCGCCAGTTGAATCGCCGTTTGACCGCCGAGGGAATGTCCAATGACGGTGACGGGCCCGGGTTGTTCCAGAAGGCCGGTCTCCTCTGCGACTGCGGCTGCCGCCTGAACATGGGTGGAAAACCTGCCTTGGCGCTGCGGATGATGCCCCGGAAGGGTAGGGGTCAGGACGGTGAAATAACGAGCGAAGTAGGCAATTTGCTCCGCCCACATCCAGGGTCCTACGCCGCCGCCGTGAATGAACACGAGCGTGGCACTTTTCCCGTCGGACGCTGCCTTCATAACGCCAGTCTTCCAGAACGGGACGATCACGATTCCTCCCCGGGCGGTCAGAATTCCAATTCCGGCCGGTGCCTGGCCAGCTCGGTGAGCACCCGGGAGACCGCTTCGGCGGCAACCTCGCCGCCGTCGCCCGCCGGCGCTTCCGTTTGGGGCGACTCCCTCAGCACGAGACGGGCATGGCGCACGAACCGGGGCCAGTCCCCGGCGCCGGTACGGAGCTCGCGGAGCGGGGAAAGCAGGGCAGCCCGGCGCAGCCAGTTGTCGGGATCCCGGATCCACCGGTCCAGGACACTGTCGGCACGCACCCGGGCCACGACGTCGAGCCGGGCAATCAGCGGGCCGATGACGTCGACGGCGAGCGGATCGACCAGCACGCCCACCCGTGCGCTCCGCACGAAGCCTTCGATCCGGGTGAGGTCCGTGTTGGTGAGCAGCCCGACGCTCGACTGCAGGAGCACGACGGCGGCGAGGCGGCGTTCGAAGACGGGCACCTCCCACAACTCGGAGCTCAGCGCTGTGACGTCATCGTGCGTCAGTTCCGGGTGCCGGCGGAGGGCGTCCCGGATCGTTCCCCGCACGGCACCGACAGACGCTCCGTAGTAGCGGTGATCGCTGCCGTGCCGTGCTTCGGATTCCTCGGCGCGGCTCCAGGACGACTCCCGATGGAGTGCCTCGTCAATGAATTCTCCGGCAACGCTCATGGGGTCATTCTTTCGCATGGCCGGGACCGGTATTTGTCGCAGGTGCCCGATAGCCTGTTTTTGTGGACGGCAATCAGGGGCCCGACGTGGCTCCGGCAGCAGCTGGCAGGGGCGTGGTCACCGAGGTGGCCCGTTCCCTGGCCGCTCCACCGCACCACCCCTGCCCGGAACGACGTCCGGAAAGATTCCCGGAACAAGGGGTGCCGACAAGCCCCCGGACCGGCGCACACAGATCCTCAGTCGCGAGCGTCGGGAGCTCCTTCATCACCTGAAGCTGCTCCACCACTCGCGCTCCAGGAGACCGTTGGCAGCCTAAACAGGCGGAGTGGCCGGCAGCTGTTCGCGCTTTACTGACCTGGTGCCCGGTAGGACGGTGTCTTCTTGGCTGCTTCGTCAAGTTCTTCTGGAGCCATAAGCGGTTTCAGGCGCACGTTCACGGAGCCAGTGGAATTGATCATGAGGGAAAGCGCCGCCGCGTCGGCCGGCCCCGGTACCTCGAAGACCCCCAGCACGTCGGTCTCGCCAAAAGCGTAGTAGAAGCACTCGAGTGAGCCGCCCACAGACTTGAGGGCTTCGACCAGCGCGTCACGGCGCTTCGTGCCCCCTTCGCGCATGAGGCCCTTAATGCCTTCTCCGACGTAGTTCGCTTCGAACAGATATTTGGCCATGGTCTTCCCGTCCTGTGATGTCCAGGACTCGGGCACACAACGGTGTCTTCGAAACCCTTAGGGGCACGTCCCGGAGTTGGTCCCCAGAGTGGGGCTGTGGGCACATCGTAGGCGTTCCGCAACACGCTGACAACGGCTGCTGCAGAGCCGGATGCCGAACTGGGATTGCGCTGGCGCACCCACCCCGAGCGGCCCTGGGCGAAACGCCTAAGCGTCCCTGGGCGGGACGACCACAACCGGGCACGCGGCATGGCCGCTGACCTGGGCGGAGACCGAACCCAGGTGGAGGCCGGGGAATCCCCCGTGTCCGCGGGAGCCAACGACTACAAGATCCGCACCCGTGGCGGCGTCGAGCACTGCAGACGCCGCCGAATCACTTTGCACCACCCGGCCAGTGGCCGCCACCCCCTCATCCGCGATGATCGCCAGAGCGGCAGCCTGTGTCTTCTCTGCCACTTGTTGGGGCGAATCCTCTCGCACGGTCTTTTCGCCGACTGCAGTTTCCAGCATTGCCGGATACCACGCGAGCGGCGGCTTGCTCCAGGACGTTATGAGACGAATCTGGCCGTCCCGCAGTTTGGCCTCGTCCACAGCCCATTTCAGGGCATGCTGAGCATTTTCGGAACCGTCAAAACCCACCACAATCACGAACGATCCTGAACCGGTCATTGTCTTTCCATTCCCTAGCTTCAGCGGGGCCGCCTGGATTCTTCAGTGTCTGTGCCCGTGAAAGTGAGTGTCAAGGACCGTCCGGCCTACCCGGCACTCCCAATCCCGGGAGAAGACGACAGCCAGACCCTATGACAAGGCGCCGCCAGCCACTATTCTCTTGCCATGAGAGATGGGGGCGCATTTCGGCGAGTGAGCCGCAGCAGCCGGGCCTGGACCGTCCGCGCTGGGCAGCGCCACCGTGTGCGGCTGCCCCATGAATGACTCCGGCGCACCGGCAGGAGACAACTACGACGCGTTCCTTGCGAGGCTGGACGCTGCAACAACGATCCTGAGCACGCGGGCGGCGTCGCTGGACCGGGCGGTGGCAGCCGTCGCGTTGCTGTTAGGACCGTACGAATCCGCAGTACGGAAATGGGAACGACGGCGGCATTACGTCAGCGGGCAGCTCGCCCGGCACTCCGCGGCGGCGCAGTCGTACACCGCGCTGAGCGACCTCCACGACGTGGCAGCCAAGATGGAATCGATGCTCCGCGGCCGCGTGCAGCGCGTGACGGAAAAGTTGTCGGTCATGCAGGGCCGTCGGGAGGCGATCGACAACTCCCTGCTGGAGCTTGAGCTGAGCAAGGTCAAACTCAATGCGTCCCGGCTGCTGGCACAGGACCGCGAAAAGTTAAGCGGCATCTTTGCTGCCTTCAACGGCTCCACCGCTACCATCTCGGCACTGCCGGACCTGGGTCTGCTGAACGATCTCAAGGACGCGCGCGAGGCAGTCATCCTGGCCGAAGCGCTGATCGAAGTGAAGGGGTACTGACTATGGAAAGTTCACCGCACGCCCAGCCCCGTAGGAACTCTGTGGCCCTCGTTCGTTGGACAAAGCGGCCAGGCGAGAATCCGGGGATCAAGTTCTGTATCCTGAGCGCCTTCGGGTTGGTCCTGTGCCTGTTCCTCATGATCTTTATGCCCGGCCTCAGGAGCGTCGGCGCCGCCGCCTTGTTCACGGTCTCCTTCGCGGCGCTGCTCACGATCCCCACTGTCACCGGCCAGCGGACCTTCATGCGGGGGCTGACCCAGCGGGTCAACGACACCATCGCAGAGGTGACGGACACGCCAGGCGATCCATTGTCGGTCCGGGACTTCCAGCGCCTGATCAAGAGCGGTGAACGGCTGCCGCTCCTGGTCGGCGGGGTGCCCGGGCTGAACCTTCAGGTGGAGCGGCTTGCCGTGGCTGACGGAAAAGCCCCACAGAAATGGTTGGCCGTCTTCACAGTGGTCCCGCCCGAGAACGGGGCCGCAAGTTTCGATCGGCTGGTTGCTGCAGCCATCGACGCCGGGCCCGGCTCCGGCTCCCCCGACACCGGTCCCGGCTCCATTTCCTCCTAGTGTAGCGTGTCGTTGATTCCTTTGGGTCTGATTGTTTGTCAGACTTGATTCATGGTTTATCTGGCGAAGGCATTGGAGTTGCGTGACGGGGACAGAGGCGCCCTG